>NZ_PGVC01000016.1:0-122136 GCF_002860225.1 Bacillus sp. V33-4 | reverse complement strand
TCTCAGCGCCGATGGTAGTTGGGGGTTTCCCCCTGTGAGAGTAGGACGCCGCCAAGCGCATACGAAAGAACAGCCGATGATGGTTGTTCTTTTTTTTATTGTTCTTTAGACACGGAGAAAACTCCGACACACCGTTTCGCTTAATTAATCAAGATTATCGCTTAATTCCTGGATTTTCCGCTTAATTTAGCCAAGTTTTCGCTTAATTCCCCTGTAGTTTCGCACAAATCACCGGATTCTCCGCTTAATTATTTTTTTGAGCTATATACTTTTACATAATTCCCCTGAAAAATACGCTCTCCAGCCCAAAAATTGCCTTTCTCACTTAAAAACTGAATCATGACTATAAAAAATAAGGATAACCATAAATAAACAAGGGAATATATTGTGAAAAGGGTCGCCAACATAGGGCAGTTTTTTGTACAATATAACCTTAATGAGGATTCTCTAGTCCTCACTTTTAAAGGAGGGCTTATTTTGCTCGAAAACAGTTTTGTGATGGTTGCTATTATCCTGATCATAAACATTGTCTATGTTTCCTTTTTTACGATCAGGATGATTTTGACTTTAAAAGGACAGCGCTATTTAGCTGCGCTTATCAGTATGGTTGAAGTAGTAATATATGTAATCGGGCTCGGCCTGGTCTTGGATAATCTCAATGAGATTCAGAATTTAATTGCTTATGCCGTCGGGTACGGAATCGGAGTCATTGTCGGGATGAAAATTGAAGAGAAACTGGCTTTGGGATATATTACGGTTAATGTCATTACGAAGGAGTACGATAAAGATTTGCCGAAAACGTTACGGGAAAAAGGTTACGGGGTCACAAATTGGGCCGCAAACGGCCTGGAAGGGGACCGGATGGCTTTGCAGATCTTAACACCTCGCAAATATGAGTTGAAACTGTACCAGACGATAAAGGAACTTGATCCAAAAGCATTTATCATTGCTTATGAACCGAAAACAATCTATGGCGGGTTCTGGGTCAAGTCTGTGAAGAAGGGAAAATTGTTTTCATGAACAAGAATAAGAAAAAGCAATTATTTGAGGTTCAAGAAAATGAAAGCATCGATCAATGTTTAGAGCGAATCAAGAAAACTGGTTACGTACCGGTAAGAAGAATTGAAAAACCAATCTTTAAAGAAGTGGTCCAGGGAGACACGACAGGGTACGAGCCGGCTGGCAGGCAGATTGTGTTTGAAGCAAAGCCGTCACAATAGTAAAACACGAACATTATGCATTAAAAAATATATAAATGTTCGACAATGAACTTGACAATCCTGTTAAATAGTTGTTAATATAGGGATAGTAATAAAAAATAAATAATGATTACCCTCGTATAATGATGGGGATATGGCCCATAAGTCTCTACCCGATAACCGTAAATTATTGGACTATGAGGGAAAGTCAATATGCCCGGTAAGCGAGTTGCGACATCTTTGTTTTCAAAGATGTATTTATACTTGTCAATGCATGCCCGGACGGACGGCTTTCTCTTATTTTTGAGATAGGTGTCTGTTTGGGCTATTTTTATGGAAAAAATGAGCTGGAGGGAATGCCTTGAAAGCGCTCGTTGGTGTGATTATGGGAAGCAAGTCGGATTGGGACACAATGAAAAACGCATGTGAAGTACTCGAACAACTCGAAATACCATATGAGAAAAAGGTTGTTTCAGCCCATCGGACTCCGGATCTTATGTTTGAATATGCGGAAAGTGCTAAAGATAGAGGGTTAAAGGTAATTATAGCAGGAGCCGGCGGCGCTGCACACTTACCGGGAATGGTTGCGGCTAAAACCGTACTGCCTGTAATCGGCGTACCAGTGCAGTCTAAGGCTTTAAATGGACTTGATTCTCTGTTGTCAATTGTCCAGATGCCGGGCGGAGTACCGGTGGCAACGGTGGCAATTGGCAATGCAGGAGCAAAGAATGCAGGGTTACTCGCTGCACAGATGTTAGGATCATTTGACGAAAAAATAAGTAAAAAGCTTGCTGATTTAAGGAATCAAATGAAGGAAACCGTGTTGGAAAGCAGTGATGAACTTGTCTTATAAAATAATTGTGCCCGGGCAAACAATCGGAATTATCGGCGGCGGCCAGCTCGGCAGAATGATGGCTTTATCAGCAAAAGCGATGGGATTCAAAATAGCTGTGCTTGATCCTGCCGAGGATTCACCATGTGGACAGGTTGCAGATTACAGAATAACAAGTGAATACGATGATTTAGATGCGATCAAACAATTAGCAGAAGTTAGTGATGTGATCACATACGAATTTGAGAATATCAATGCTGCGGCAGTAACGTGGTTATGCGAAAACGCTTATGTTCCGCAAGGAAACAGGTTGCTGGAAATCACCCAGGATCGTATAAGCGAAAAGGCCGCAATTGAGCGATCAGGGGCAGACGTCGCACCATATTCAGTCATTCATAGCGTGGACGACATATATGCTGCGATCGAAAAGCTTGGCTACCCGGCTGTTTTAAAAACAGCAAGAGGCGGTTACGACGGAAAGGGCCAGCATGTCATCCGCAGCAGTGCCGATTTAGAGACTGCTGGCAAACTGCTTGAAAAAGGAGTTTGCGTGTTAGAGAAATGGATTCCTTTTGAAAAGGAAATCTCGGTGATTATTGTTCGAAACCAACAAGGCGAGACAGCTGTTTTTCCGGTGGGAGAGAATATCCATAAGGACAATATTCTGCATCAAACAATTGTACCTGCCCGAATCAGTTATAAAGCTGAAAAAAACGCTATCCAAAAAGCGACTGAACTCGCAGAGTCTCTCAAGCTTGTTGGGACACTCGCTGTTGAAATGTTTTTAACCGCTGATGAGCAAATTTACATTAATGAATTGGCCCCGAGACCTCATAACTCCGGACATTACACAATTGAGGCCTGTGAAACATCGCAATTTGAACAGCATATCAGGGCTGTATGCAGTTGGCCTTTAGGGAGTACACAGCTATTAAAACCAGCAGTAATGGTCAATATATTAGGAGAACATCAGGCGCAGATTCTTGAAAAAATTCCAGAACTTCCTGATTGGAAAATTCATTTATATGGAAAAAAAGATGCGAAGTTCAAACGGAAGATGGGTCACGTGACCATTTTGCGCGATTCAACAGATGATGCGCTGCAGGAAGCAGAACAATGTGGATTATGGAACAATGTGACTGAAAAAATCGGAGGCTAAATATATGATTGAACGCTATACCCGCCCGGAGATGGGGGCAATATGGACGGAAGAAAACCGTTTTAGAGCATGGCTTGAAGTGGAGATTCTTGCTTGTGAAGCATGGGCAGAGCTTGGAGAGATACCGAAAGCTGATGTGCAGAAAATCAGGGAAAATGCGTCTTTTAATGTCGATCGGATTAAAGAGATTGAAGAAGAGACAAGACATGATGTCGTCGCTTTTACCCGGGCGGTATCGGAAACGCTGGGTGAAGAGCGGAAGTGGGTTCATTACGGGCTTACTTCTACTGATGTTGTTGATACGGCCTTATCATATTTACTAAAGCAGGCCAATTCGATCATTTTAAGAGATCTCGAAGCGTTTGTTGAGATTATAAAAAATAAAGCAAAACAACATAAATTTACTGTGATGATGGGCCGGACACATGGTGTTCATGCAGAGCCAACCACTTTTGGATTGAAGCTTGCGCTCTGGTATGAAGAGATGAAGCGAAACCTTGAACGCTTTAAGCAGGCAGCTGCCGGCGTGGAATTCGGGAAAATTTCCGGGGCAGTCGGCACATATGCAAACATTGATCCATTCGTTGAAAAGTATGTATGCGAAAAGCTCGGACTTGAGCCGGCTCCTGTTTCAACGCAAACACTGCAGCGCGACAGGCATGCACACTACATGTCGACGCTTGCGTTAATTGCAACGTCGATAGAAAAATTTGCTGTTGAAATCCGTGGGCTGCAAAAAAGTGAGACCCGCGAAGTGGAAGAATTTTTTGCGAAGGGGCAAAAAGGCTCCTCTGCGATGCCACATAAACGCAACCCAATTGGTTCGGAAAATATGACTGGCCTGGCAAGAGTCATCCGCGGTTATATGATGACTGCTTATGAAAACGTTCCTTTATGGCATGAGCGCGATATCTCGCATTCATCAGCAGAGCGGATTATCCTGCCTGATGCAACAATTGCCTTGAACTATATGCTGAACCGCTTTGGTAACATCGTAAAGAATTTAACCGTTTATCCGGAAAATATGAAACGGAATATGGATCGGACCCTCGGGCTGATTTATTCGCAACGTGTGTTGCTTGCTTTGATTGATAAGGGGCTTTCCCGTGAAGAAGCTTATGATACTGTACAGCCAAAGGCAATGGAAGCATGGGAAAAACAAGTACCTTTCCGCACGCTAATTGAAGCGGATGACAAAATTACTGCAAAGCTTTCGGCCGCGGAAATTGATGACTGTTTCGACTACAACTACCACTTGCAGCATGTGAACACGATTTTTGAACGAGTAGGCTTATAAAAAAATTCGCCAGCACTAACATGCAGGCTGCTGGCGAAGAATTTGTAATACTGAAGATTCCCAATTTTCGAAGTTAAAGGAGGCTCCTTTCATGGAAAAAAGAGAGCTGTTGTACGAAGGAAAGGCTAAAAAAATTTATAGTACAGACGAGAATGACTTAGTTTGGATTGAGTACAAAGATTCAGCTACAGCCTTCAACGGAGAAAAAAAAGCTATCATTGCCGGGAAAGGCCGTTTAAATAATGAGATTACGAGTTTACTGTTTTCAAAGCTTCAAGAGCGGGGAATAGCATCTCATTTTGTCGAACGATTATCGGAAACTGAGCAGATCGTTCGCAAAGTGACGATTATTCCGCTTGAAACGGTTGTCCGCAATGCGGCGGCAGGGAGTTTTTCAAAAAGGCTTGGTGTTGAAGAAGGGAAACCTTTATCTAAGCCGCTTGTCGAGTTTTATTTAAAAGATGATGAGCTGGGTGATCCGATTGTAACTGACGACCATATCCTTGAGCTGGGATTGGCGACGAAGCAGGAAATAGAGCTTTTAAAAGAAAAGGCTCTTGAAGTGAATGCCGTTTTATCAAGTTTTTTTGCAGAATTAGGTGTACGCCTTATCGATTTTAAACTTGAATTTGGAAAAGACAAGCAAGGCCATATTTTATTGGCAGATGAAATTTCTCCGGATACATGCAGACTGTGGGATATGGAGACGAATGAAAAGCTTGATAAGGATGTATTCCGCCGTGATTTGGGGGATCTGGCAACAGCGTATAAGAACATTTTAACGAGACTGGGAGGCAGATAGAATGTATAAGGTAAAAGTGTATGTGACTCTTCGCGAAAGTGTATTGGATCCGCAGGGGAAAGCGGTTGAGCATTCGCTCCATTCTTTAGGATATAACGAAGTTGCTGATCTGCGGATCGGAAAATACATGGAAGTTACGATTGGAAAAACGGATCGCGATGTTGAAGAAATCGTTAAGGAGATTTGCAACAAGATCCTCGCTAACCCGGTCATTGAAGATTATCGATACGAAATAGAGGAGTGTGTCAACCAATGAGGTTTGCGGTAATCGTATTTCCGGGATCCAATTGTGATGTTGACATGTACCACGCCATCAAGGATGAGCTTGGCGAAGAAGCAGAATATGTCTGGCATGATACGGAAAGTTTAGCCGGGTATGACGGAATTTTGCTGCCGGGCGGTTTCTCTTATGGGGATTATTTACGCTCAGGGGCGATAGCACGTTTCAGCAATGTCATGAAGGAAGTAGTCAATGCGGCTGAAGCAGGAAAGCCGGTTCTTGGTGTCTGCAACGGTTTTCAAATCTTGCTGGAAGCAGGACTGCTGCCAGGGGCGATGAGACGGAATGAAAGCCTGAAATTTATGTGCAGGCCAGTGCGGTTAAAGGTTGAAAATAACAAAACGATGTTTTCATCGGCATATGGCAAAGAGGAAATGATGACAATTCCGATTGCCCATGGAGAAGGAAACTATTATTGCGACGAGGAAACTTTGGCAAGCTTAAAAAAGAATAATCAGATTGTGTTTACGTACAGCGGCACAAATCCGAATGGCAGTCTCGAGGATATCGCCGGAATCATAAATAAAAAAGGAAATGTTCTTGGAATGATGCCGCATCCAGAGCGGGCAGTTGACCCGCTACTTGGCGGCGCCGACGGTTTGAAACTTTTTCAATCGATCGTAAAACATTGGAGGGAAGCACATGTTGTTAATGCTTGAGCCAAGTCCCCAACAAATAAAACATGAGAAAATTTATCAGCAAATGGGTTTGTCGGATGACGAGTTTGCGATGGTTGAAAAAATTCTTGGAAGGACACCAAATTATACAGAGACTGGCTTGTTTTCGGTTATGTGGTCGGAGCATTGCAGCTACAAAAATTCAAAACCGGTTTTAAGGAAGTTTCCGACAACGGGTCAAAGAGTGCTGCAGGGTCCCGGAGAAGGAGCCGGAATCGTTGATATCGGTGATCAGCAGGCGGTTGTTTTTAAAATTGAAAGCCACAACCACCCATCTGCGATTGAACCATACCAGGGGGCCGCAACGGGTGTCGGTGGAATTATCCGCGATGTATTCTCGATGGGAGCAAGACCGATCGCCCTCCTTAACTCTTTACGCTTTGGAGAACTGGATTCTGCCCGCGTTCGCTATCTTTTTAAAGAAGTGGTAGCCGGGATTGCCGGATACGGAAACTGCATCGGAATTCCAACAGTCGGCGGAGAAGTGCAATTTGATGCTTCCTATGATGGGAATCCGCTTGTTAACGCAATGTGTGTCGGTTTAATTGATCATAAAGATATTAAAAAAGGACAGGCACATGGAGTCGGCAATACGGTTATGTATGTCGGTGCCAAAACGGGCCGCGACGGTATCCACGGTGCTACGTTTGCATCGGAAGAGTTGAACGAACAGTCGGAAGAGAAGCGCCCCGCTGTGCAAGTTGGCGATCCGTTTATGGAGAAACTTCTCCTTGAAGCATGTCTTGACATCATCCAGTCTGACGCGCTTATTGGCATTCAGGATATGGGGGCTGCAGGATTGACGAGTTCTTCTGCTGAAATGGCAAGTAAAGCAGGATCAGGCATTGAGATGGATCTTGACCTGGTTCCGCAGCGTGAAACGGGTATGACGGCATATGAAATGATGCTGTCTGAATCACAGGAGCGGATGCTGATTGTCGTTGAAAAAGGAAGAGAGCACGAAATCACCGCGTTAATTTCGAAATATGAGCTTGAAGCAGTGGCAATCGGCACCGTTACCGATGATAAAATGCTGCGCTTGATTCATAAAGGCGAAACGGTTGCTGAAGTTCCGGTTGATGCTTTAGCGGAAGAGGCACCGGTTTATCATAAGCCATCAATGGAACCGGAATATTTCCGAGAGTTCCAGGCGATGGATAATGAAGTTCCTGCGGTTGAAGATTATAGAGAGACGTTGTTGCAGCTCTTAAAGCAGCCGACGATCGCCAGCAAAGAATGGGTTTACGACCAGTATGACTATATGGTTCGTACAAGCACGGTTGTTGCACCGGGATCGGATGCAGCGGTTGTCCGAATTCGTGGCACGCGTAAAGCCCTTGCAATGACGACTGATTGCAACTCCCGCTATCTATATTTAGATCCTGAAACAGGTGGGAAAATTGCTGTCGCCGAAGCAGCGCGAAATATTGTTTGTTCCGGGGCAGAGCCACTCGCGATTACGGACTGCCTTAACTTTGGCAACCCGGAGAAGCAGGAGATTTTCTGGCAGCTTGAAAAAGCGGTCGATGGAATGAGCGAGGCTTGCCGGGTATTGAACACACCGGTTATTGGCGGTAATGTCTCTTTGTACAATGAAACAAACGGGAATGCTGTTTACCCGACACCGGTTGTCGGCATGGTTGGTCTTATCGAAGATGTTGACCATATAACCACTCAGCACTTTAAAAATTCCGGAGATTTGATTTACGTACTAGGTGAGACGAAACCTGAATTTGGCGGCAGTGAGCTGCAAAAGCTTCAATATGGAAAGATTTTTGGAAAAGCGCCCGAATTAAATATTGAAATCGAGCAACAACGCCAAGATCAGCTGCTTAAAGCAATCCGTGCTGGACTTGTTGCCTCGGCGCACGATATTGCCGAAGGCGGTTTGGCTGTTGCCATTGCGGAAAGCTTGATCGGCACAGACCGTTTAGGCGCAGAAGTGAACGTTTCAGGAGATATCATTTCAGCCCTTTTCAGCGAGTCACAATCACGCTTTTTAGTGTCTGTGAAAAAAGAGGATCAGGAAGCTTTTGAAAAAATCGTTGCAGCAAGCCTTGTTGGATTTGTGACAGAATCAGCTGAATTGAAAATCGAATCAGCTGAAGGCGACGCCTTAAAGGTAAACACAAAATCACTAGAAGAAGCCTGGAAAGGAGCGATTCCATGCTTGCTGAAATAAGAGGATTAAACGAAGAATGCGGCGTATTTGGAGTCTGGGGACATGAAAATGCTTCGCAGATTACGTACTATGGATTGCACAGCCTCCAGCACCGCGGCCAGGAAGGAACCGGCATCGTCACAACAGACGGTGAGGTTCTGAAAGGCGTCAAAGGCGAAGGGCTTGTTACCGAGGTTTTCACTGCCAAGGCAATGGAAGAATTGACTGGAAGATCAGCGATCGGCCATGTCCGCTACGCGACAGCCGGCGGTGGAGGCTACGAAAATGTCCAGCCTCTGCTGTTCCATTCGCAAACGGGAAGCCTTGCTCTCGCCCATAATGGCAATCTGGTCAATGCTGATGCGCTAAGGCATCAACTTGAAGGCCAGGGCAGCATTTTTCAAACGAGCTCCGATACTGAGGTATTTGCTCATTTAATCAAGAGAAGCGGTTTCCCTTTATTAAAAGACAAAGTGAAAAATGCGTTAACAATGTTAAAAGGTGCTTACGCTTTCTTGGTGATGACTGAGTCAGAAATGATGATCGCCCTTGATCCGCACGGGTTGCGGCCGCTTTCGCTCGGTCTGCTTGGCGATTCTTATGTAGTTGCTTCGGAAACATGTGCGTTTGACATTGTCGGTGCCGAATTTGTCCGTGATGTGCTTCCTGGTGAATTGATCATCATAAACAATGAAGGCATTCATTCCGAAATGTTCTCGATGAATACGAACCGGGCGATTTGCACGATGGAATATGTTTATTTTTCCCGTCCCGACAGCAACATCCACGGTATCAATGTTCATACAGCACGGAAAAACCTTGGCAAACAGTTGGCGATTGAAGCGCCAATTGAGGGGGATGTTGTCACAGGTGTTCCTGATTCGAGTATTTCGGTAGCGATCGGCTACGCTGAAGCGACAGGGATTCCATATGAACTCGGCTTAATTAAAAATCGTTATGTTGGCCGGACGTTTATTCAGCCGTCGCAATCGCTTCGTGAACAGGGTGTCAAAATGAAGCTATCTCCCGTCCGCGGCGTTGTGGAAGGCAAACGTGTCATTATGGTTGATGATTCGATTGTCCGCGGCACGACGAGCAGGCGAATCGTTACAATGTTAAAGGATGCTGGTGCACTCGAGGTGCATGTGGTGATCAGTTCACCGCCGATTAAAAATCCGTGCTTTTACGGAATTGACACTTCCACATCGGAGGAATTGATTGCCTCCAGCAATTCTGTTGAAGAGATCCGCAAGCAGATTGGTGCAGACTCTTTAACGTTCCTTAGCGTTGAGGGAATGGTAGAGGCGATTGGCAAAAATGAGGATGGAGAGACAAGGGGCCATTGCCTTGCCTGCTTCACTGGCAAATACCCAACGGAAATCTATCCTGCGCAGGACGCTGGAAAAAAGCTCACCTGTTAATCACGATTGCAGAAGCTGAAATCATCAAAAAAATAAGGCAGAGTGCGGCATTGTTGAATGTCGCTTTTCTTTTAAAATAGGAGGAGCGAAAATGGCTAACGCTTATAAACAAGCAGGTGTAGATATTGAAGCCGGATATGAGGCCGTCGTGCGAATGAAAAAGCATGTTCAAAAAACGATGCGGGCTGGTACGATCGGCAGCCTTGGCGGCTTTGGGGGAATGTTTGACCTGTCCGTTCTCAACTTAAAGGAGCCGGTCCTCGTTTCAGGAACGGATGGAGTCGGCACGAAGCTGATGCTTGCGTTTATGGAGGACCGCCATGATACGATTGGCATCGATGCTGTTGCGATGTGTGTCAACGATATTGTTGTCCAGGGTGCGGAGCCGCTCTATTTTCTTGACTATATTGCTTGTGGAAAGGCAGATCCGGCAAGAATTGAAGCGATTGTGAAAGGAATTGCTGACGGCTGTGAGCAGGCGGGCTGTGCTTTAATCGGCGGAGAGACAGCAGAAATGCCGGGAATGTATGATGAGAATGAGTATGATCTCGCCGGTTTTTCTGTCGGAGCCGTTGAAAAAGCAAACATCATTACCGGTGAGAAGATTACATCCGGTGATGTGTTGATTGGGCTCGCCTCGAGCGGAATCCATAGCAATGGTTACTCGCTTGTCAGAAAGATATTGTTGCAGGATGTCAAACTTTCTCTTAAGGATGATGTGAACGAATTAGGCTGTACTTTGGGCGAAGAGCTGCTGCGCCCGACGAAAATATATGTAAAACCGATCTTGGCGGCGATCAAAAAATTTGAAATTAAAGGGCTCGCCCATATTACCGGCGGTGGCTTTATTGAAAATATTCCCCGCATGCTCCCGGAAGGCCTTGGAGCAGAGATCACAGCTGGTACATGGCCAGTATTGCCTATTTTTGATTTGCTTGAAAAAGAAGGAAAACTCCAGCGGTCGGAGATGTTCAATATTTTTAATATGGGAATCGGCATGGTGATTGCAGTGGCTGAAAAGGAAGCGGAAGCGCTGCTTGTCCACTTTAACGAAGCCGGTGAAAACGCCTATCGAATTGGCACGGTATCCGATCGGAAAGGGATTAAAATCCACATATAATACGGAGGTTGAACATGAAAAACATCGCGGTGTTTGCTTCCGGAAACGGCAGTAATTTTCAGGCGATCATCGATGCGGTCGAGGCAGGAAAAGTGGATGCATCGATCAAGCTGCTCGTCTGTGACAGAGAGAATGCCTTTGCTATCGAACGGGCAAAAAAAGCGGGCATTCCCCAGTTTGTATTTAGCGCAAAGGATTATGCGAGCAAGGCAGACTATGAAAAGGAAATTCTCTTCAGGCTTAATGAGCTCGGCGTTGAATTCGTGATCCTGGCGGGCTACATGAGATTAATCGGCGCTGTTCTGCTAAGCGATTTTGAAGGGAAGATCATCAATATTCATCCATCGCTCTTGCCAGCCTTTCCGGGAAAAGACGCGATCGGGCAAGCACTTAAAGCGAGGGTGAAAATGAGCGGAGTAACCATTCACTTTGTCGATGCAGGCATGGATACAGGCCCGATCATTGCCCAGCAGGCAGTCGGGGTCAGTGCGGATGACACGAGGGAAAGCCTCCAGGAAAAAATCCAAAAGATCGAACATGAGCTGTATCCACAAATTTTACATGAGCTATTCACAGCGGGGGAGGAAAAGCAATGACTAAAAAACGGGCATTAATCAGCGTTTCGGATAAAAGCAATCTCACAGTGTTTGCAAAGAGCCTCTCAGAGCTCGGATACGAAATTATTTCAACGGGCGGAACGAAAAAGACTCTTCAGGAAAACGGTATTCCTGTTATGGGTGTCAGTGATATTACTGGTTTTCCTGAAATCCTCGAAGGACGGGTCAAGACTCTTCATCCAAAAATTCATGGCGGCCTTCTCGCAAAGCATGATGATGAAGGCCATGTGAAGCAGCTTGCAGAACATCAAATTGAGCCGATCCAGCTTGTCTGCGTCAATCTTTATCCTTTCCAGCAAACGATCGCTAAACCAGGTGTAACCGTTGATGACGCGATTGAAAACATCGATATTGGCGGTCCGGCAATGCTGCGTGCTTCGGCAAAGAACCATGAATCGATTACGGTCGTCGTTGATCCTGCTGATTACGAACTCGTGCTTGATGAACTGCGGCAGGGAGAAGTGAGCCACGAAACACGCCGAAAGCTTGCTGCCAAGGTTTTCCGCCACACAGCCAGCTATGACGCAATGATTGCCTCGTATATGACCGAGCTAGTTGATGAGCAGAACCCGGAGAAGCTGACCGTTACTTATGAGCTAAAGCAACAGCTGCGCTACGGGGAAAATCCGCATCAAAAAGCGTCATTCTACAGCAAACCGCTCGGTTCAAACTTTTCAATCGCCAAGGCAAACCAGCTGCACGGCAAAGAGCTATCCTATAACAACATCAATGATGCAGATGCCGCTTTGCAAATTGTGAAGGAATTTTCCGAACCTGCTGCTGTTGCCGTCAAGCATATGAATCCATGCGGAGTCGGCACAGGTGACAGTGTGTTTACTGCGTTTGAAAGGGCATTTGCGGCTGATCCGGTTTCGATCTTTGGCGGGATTATCGCGTTAAATCGTGAGGTGGATGCGAAAACAGCGGCCAAGCTTCACGAGATCTTTTTAGAAATTGTCATTGCTCCGGGATTTTCGCCCGAAGCGCTTCAGATTTTAACAGGAAAAAAGAATCTTCGCCTGTTATCGATCCCGTTCGCAGGAAATGGGCAGCCGGA
Source organism: Bacillus sp. V33-4 (assembly GCF_002860225.1). Taxonomy (NCBI): domain Bacteria; kingdom Bacillati; phylum Bacillota; class Bacilli; order Caryophanales; family Bacillaceae; genus Bacillus; species Bacillus sp. V33-4. The sequence goes on along the minus strand of NZ_PGVC01000016.1, from coordinate 109,514 downwards.
AGTAAAACTGTCGTCGATTGAAGGCGGGCTGCTCGTTCAAGACCAGGACCTCCATACCATTGACGATGCTGAACTTTCTGTGCCTACAAAAAGACAGCCGTCTGAAGAAGAGTGGCGGGCATTGAAGCTGGGCTGGAAGGTTGTCAAGCACGTCAAATCAAATGCGATCGTCGTTGCAGGAGATGACATGACGCTCGGAATCGGTGCCGGACAAATGAACCGGGTCGGTGCGGCTAAAATTGCGCTCGAACAAGCAGGTGCAAGAGCCAATGGAGCGATACTGGCATCCGATGCATTTTTTCCAATGGACGATACGGTCGAAGCGGCGGCCAAGGCAGGTATTACTGCGATTATCCAGCCTGGCGGCTCCATTAAAGATCAAGATTCGATTAAAAAGGCGGACGAGTACGGAATCGCAATGGTATTCACAGGTATCAGGCATTTCAAACATTGAGTCTTTTTGGAGGTGCACATATGAAAGTATTGGTGATTGGAAGAGGTGGACGGGAGCATGCTATCTGCCGAAAGGTTTCCGAAAGTCGACTTGTCGAGCAGGTATTTGCAGCACCGGGCAGTGAGGGGATGGCTGATACAGCAACATGCTTGCCCATTGATGAAAGCAACCAGGAAAAGCTGCTCCAATTTGCGAAAGAGGAAGGCATTGGCCTGACGATTATCGGTCCGGAGATTCCTTTGCTTGCAGGACTTGCAGACCGGTTTGCCGACGCGGGACTCCCGGTTTTTGGCCCGAAAAAAGCTGCTGCGATCATTGAAGGAAGCAAGTCATTTGCAAAGGACCTGATGAAAAAATACAATATTCCAACCGGAGATTACAATACGTTTTCAAACTATGAGGACGCGAAGGCGTATATTGAGGAAAAGGGTGCCCCGATTGTCATTAAGGCGGATGGGCTGGCAGCCGGGAAAGGCGTTACAGTCGCTTTTACAATGGAAGAAGCGCTGCAGAGCATTAAAGATATGATGTTGAATGAAAAATTTGGTGCAGCCTCAGCGACCGTTGTAATCGAAGAATTTCTTGATGGTGAAGAGTTCTCTCTTATGGCGCTTGTCAACGGGGAAATTGTCGTCCCGCTCGAAATAGCCCAGGATCATAAGCGCGCTTTTGATGGAGATAAAGGCCCGAATACAGGCGGAATGGGCGCTTATTCACCGGTGCCGCAAATTGGTAAAGAAACAATCGATTTAGCCGTTGAAACGATTTTGAAGCCGGCCGCCAGGGCACTTGTCAACGAAGATAAAAGCTTTTGCGGCATCCTTTATGCAGGGCTGATTTTGACGAATAAAGGCCCGAAGGTGATTGAATTTAATGCCCGTTTTGGAGATCCAGAAACACAGGTGGTTTTGCCGAGAATGAAATCAGATCTTGTTGAGGTAATCCTCTCACTCCTTCACGGGGAAACACCTGAAGTGGACTGGGATGAAAAGGCGATGGTCGGGGTCGTGGTTGCGGCAGAAGGCTACCCTGGTGAATATAAAAGTGGAACTGTTTTAACAGGGCTTGAGCAAGTGCAAGAGGAAGTGTTAGTCTTTCATGCCGGAACTGAAAAAGATGGGTCCGGAGAGTATCGAACAAACGGAGGACGTGTATTTTTGGCCGCTGCGAAAGGTGATACTTTAAAGGACGCCCAAACGAAAGTTTATCTCGGACTAGGGAGATTAAAAGGCGAAGGCGTTTTTTACCGTAAAGATATAGGCCATAAAGCTATCGGCTCCGTCTCTTCTTAGTTTTACGAACATAAACATATAAAAGGGCCACGATACTGCCTATTAAAGCGATCAGCACAAACAACATGTCACTGATGTATTCAAGGAACATTACTGTCAACTCCTTTTATACAGAGCCTGCCCTGATAGTGGCAGGCTTTATCTATGTTAAGCTATAGCGTTGGCTGCTATTAATAGTTTTCATGATCGCTATGCCAAGATAGTTTTGGTTTTATAGCAAAGTATGGACACTACATTTTCTATAGTGGATTGTCCTGCAACAGCTGGTCGATCATTTCCTTTTTGATGTCTCCGCCTGCTGCGATTTTTTCCTGGATTTGTTTGATATCTTTGCTTTGTTTTGCATCCTGTTGTGAATCGTTTCCGTTGCTTTGCGTGATCTTCTGCTTTGTATGATTGTCTCCGTTTTCCTTTGTTTCCTGTTGTGAGTCGTTTCCGTTGTTTTGCGTGATCTTCTGCTTTGTCCGGTTGTCTCCATATTCCTTTGTATTTTGCTGTGAACGGTTATCACGATTTTGCATATTTTCTTGTCTGTTTTCGAAGAGAGCGGTAACTGGACAGAAGCGGACAATTCCTTCTGCCACCTTCATTCCTCCGAGCATAGCCATCACTAAATATGAATCGCGCCGCGGCTTTTTTACAAGCTTGGCAGTGCTCCACGAAAGAATAGTCAATCCGACCGTTATTCTAATTAAAGCATTGATAATCCCAATATTAGGTGTTACTTTCATTTTGGACACCCCTTCATAAAATTTTTCACATTATTTACTAATTCTTTAATGTGCTAAACAGTGAAGTATGTTAGTATATAACAAAACCTTTTTGTAAGGGTTTTCTTAAAATACCTTTTCTAACTTATCCATATAATCAACAGTAAAGTGCAAGGAGGGAATTGCAGTGTTGGAACAGCGTTATCGGTGGAAAAACAAACATTTGCGTGAGCACGTTGCCGTACTGGACGGAAAAATTCCACCGACAATATTGCTAAAAAATGCTACATATTTGAATCAAACATTCCGTCGCTGGATGACAGCGAATATTTGGATCTATGAAGACCGGATTGTCTATGTAGGAGAAAAACTTCCGGAAAATATAAGTGAATGTGAAATGATCGATTCTCCAAAGGAAAGGCTGGTACCAGGCTACATCGAGCCCCATGCCCATCCATTTCAATTATATAATCCCCATTCATTTTCCAGATATGCATCACAGTTTGGAACAACAACCTTTATGAATGATAACATGGTGCTTGTTTTACAATTGGAAAAAAGGAAAGCGTTTTCATTTCTAAAGGAAATGCGTAATCTTCCTGCAACGATGTTTTGGTGGTGCCGATTTGACGCACAAACGGAGATACTCGAGGAAGAAAAGTTATTTTCTCATGGTGAAATCAAATCGTGGCTTGAGCATGACGCTGTTTTACAAGGAGGCGAGCTGACCGGCTGGCCGAAGCTATTGGATGGCGATGATATGATGCTCCATTGGATTCAGGAAGCAAAAAGAATGAGGAAGCAAATTGAAGGACATTTCCCGGGTGCATCTGAAAAGACGCTTGCAAAAATGATGCTGCTCGGAGCTGATTGTGATCATGAATCGATGACCGGCAAGGATGTCTTAAACCGCCTGATGCAGGGCTATATGGTGTCGCTCCGATATTCTTCAATTCGGCCTGACTTACCGGGGCTCCTCGATGAAATTCACGAACTGGGCATAGCTGCATATGATCGATTTGTGTTAACGACGGATGGATCATTTTCTTCGTTTTACGAACAAGGAGTTATTGATGAGATGATTCGCATTGCGATTAACAAAGGAGTTCCGATTCCTGATGCCTATAATATGGCAACGATCAATCCCGCCCGCTACTATAATATTGACCATCTGCATGGGAGCATTGCAACCGGCCGGGTTGCCAACATAAATTTCCTGGAGGATGAAAGCAACCCCACTCCTGTCTCAGTGCTCGCAAAAGGGAGGTGGGTCAAAAGAGATGGTTATGAAGTTAATAGCTTCCCGGAAGTTCCATGGGAGGAATTTGGACTTGATCCATTGAACATCAACTGGGAACTGACGATGGATGATATGCAATTTTCGATGCCGTTTGGAATTAAGCTGGAGAATGCCGTCATTACCAAGCCTTATTCCATAACGATAGATGTATCAACAAACGAACTGTCCAAACAGCATGATGAGTCCTTTTTCATGCTGATCGACCGAAATGGCAAGTGGAGAGTCAATACGTTGCTTAAAGGATTTGCCCGCGATTTGGACGGATTGGCAAGTTCTTTTTCGAACACGGGTGATATTATTTTAATAGGTAAAAACAAGCAGGATATGATCATCGCCTTTAACCGCATGAAGGAGCTGGGCGGAGGGATTGTTACAACTGAAAACGGCGAAGTTACACAGGAGATCCCTTTAAAACTGCGAGGGGTCATGTCCAATCAACGAGTCGAAACTTTAATTGAAGAAGAGAAGCAGCTGCTGAAATATTTAAAAGACAAAGGGTACCAATTTGTCGATCCGATGTACACACTGTTATTTTTCTCATCGACCCATCTTCCGTATATTCGCATTACGCAGCGTGGAATGTATGATGTTATGAATAAAATGGTACTCTTTCCGTCAATAATGCGTTAAAATATAACAGAGATAAAGTGAAATTCACAGAAATAGACAAAGATATATCGAGGGTTATTTAGGGGGAAAATCGAATGCTAAAAAAATCGGCTGTGCTTGCAGCGAGCCTGCTTTTGCTTTTTTCTGGATGCAGCAACAAAGAGGAAGTAAAAGACGATGTGAAAAAGGCTGCTGATAAGACAGTAAAAGAGGTTGTTGCTGAAACATCTTTCTCGGAATATTACCCCTTAACAGGAATCGGTTCTGAAGAAGCGACTGACGGACGCGCTGTTGCTGTTATGGTCAATAATCATCCGGCAGCCAGGCCTCAGTCGGGCCTGAACAAAGCCGATATTGTTTATGAGGTTCTGGCTGAGGGCGGGGTAACGCGATTACTGGCTATTTTCCAAAGTGAAAAACCGGAAAATATCGGACCGGTCCGAAGTGCCAGGGAATACTATATTGAACTTGCCAAAGGATATGATAGCTTGTTTATTGCACACGGATACAGTCCCGATGCAAAATCAATGCTCGATAAAGGCTATATCGACCATTTAAACGGAATGGCCTATGACGGCACGCTTTTCCAAAGGGCAGATTTCCGGAAAGCGCCCCACAATTCCTATATTACGTTCGGGAACATTATGAAGGGTGCTGAAGAAAATCTCTTTCCAATGAATGAGAGCCCGGGAAGTCTGCAGTTTTATACAGAAAAAGAGCTGGATACGATCAGCGGCGAGGATGCCCAATCAGCGATGATTTCCTATTCTTCAGAGGATTTTAATTCGAGCTATGAATATGATGATCAGCTTGGCAAATATAAGCGCTATTCCAGCGGAGAACAAACCGTCGACTATGTGACGGAGGAACCGGTCTTGATTGACAACATTTTTATTGTCGAAACGGAACATGCCATCGTGGATGATGCCGGCCGCCGGGAAATTGACTTAACCTCGGGTGGACGAGCCCTTCTGCTTCAAAAGGGGAAGCGTAAGGAAGTGGAATGGAAAAATGTCGATGGAAAGATCCTTCCGTTCATCGCTGGTTCTGCTGCTCCGCTTGTTCCCGGAAAAACGTGGATCAACATCGTGCCGACGGATCCCGGCATCGAACAGAGTGTATCATTTGAGACAGAATCAATTTAAAGGAGTTTCTATGCATGCAAATTGATAAACTAAGAGGGAAAGACCTTGATCAGTTGTTTAAAGCTATTCTTTCATTAAGAGATCTGGAAGAATGTTACCGTTTCTTTGATGACCTGGCAACCGTTAATGAAATCCAGTCACTGGCACAGCGGCTTGAAGTGGCGAGGATGCTTCGTGAGGGGAAAACGTACCATAAGATCGAAACGGAAACAGGAGCAAGCACAGCAACGATTTCACGTGTGAAGCGCTGCTTAAATTATGGAAATGATGCTTACGAAATGGCACTCGAAAGGCTGCGCGAGCAGGAAACTGGCACAGTGAATGAATAAAAACCGAAGATTTTTCTTCGGTTTTTATTATTGCTTCAAAACGACTGCGAACAGAGCTGTTTAATCGAAATCACTCCTTAACAACCAGCAAAGAATCCTTGATACCCGTGCAGGGTTATACCCACTATTTAACTTTATTCTGTGGTCGGCTTTTCGTTTTGTATGCCCGTAACAAATGATATAATGGTGTAATGGAATGGAAGATAGAATGGAGGCAACCTAAGATGTATGAGATCCGCGAGTGGCGCCATGTGTTTAAACTCGATCCAAATAAAGAGATAACGGATGAAGCGCTTGAAAAAATTTGCGAATCGGGAACGGATGCAATCATTGTCGGCGGGACTGATGGCGTCACACTTGAAAATGTCCTTGACCTGATGGCGAAAATTCGCCGCTATACGGTTCCTTGCATATTGGAAGTATCAACGATTGACTCAGTCACGCCAGGATTCGACCTATACTTTATTCCGACCGTTTTAAATAGCCGCGACCCTAAATGGATAACCGAACTTCATCATCAGGCTGTAAAGGAGTACGGGGAAATCATGAATTGGGAAGAGATTATCGTCGAAGGCTATTGCATTTTGAATCCAGAATGTAAAGCGGCCGAGCAGACCAATGCAAACACTCACCTATCAAACGACGATGTTGTCGCTTATGCAATGATGGCGGAGAAAATGTTCCGGCTGCCGATATTCTATCTTGAATATAGCGGGTCATACGGAGATTCTCAATTAACGGCACAAGTGCGGAGTACGCTTGAACATACAACCCTCTTTTATGGCGGCGGAATTGAGACGGCTAAGCAAGCCGCGGAAATGGGCGCTCATGCCGATGTAATTGTCGTTGGTAATGTCATTTATAATAATCTTGACGAAGCCTTGGAAACTGTAAAAGCTGTTAAGGGGTAAAACAGATCCTGCTTTCTCTTTCGTAAAAAATAAGATAAAATAAGAACAAATGTTTGTTTGGTGGTGAAGCTAAAATGCAATTTTTAACTGATAAATTATTAACCGGATTAAATCCAGAGCAGCAAAATGCTGTAAAAGCAACGAAGGGCCCCCTTTTGATCATGGCAGGAGCCGGCAGTGGAAAAACCAGGGTTTTAACCCATCGCATTGCTTATTTAATGGTTGAAAAAGGTGTTAATCCTTATAACATCCTTGCGATAACCTTTACCAATAAAGCGGCGAGAGAGATGCGAGACCGCATCTCAAAAATGATGGGCGGAGCAGCAGATGATATCTGGATTTCGACGTTCCACTCAATGTGTGTACGGATTCTTCGCCGCGATATCGACCGGATCGGATTTAATCGTAACTTTACGATTCTCGATACAACAGATCAGCTATCGGTTATTAAAGGGATTTTAAAGGCTAAAAATATCGATCCGAAGAAATTTGATCCGCGCGCGATTCTAGGCTCGATCAGCAGTGCGAAAAATGAACTGATCGATTCCGAAGAGTATTCCAATACAGCGGGGGGCTTTTACGAGCAGGTTGTCAGTGATGTTTATGAAGAATACCAAAGACGGCTGCGGAAAAATCAGGCCCTTGATTTTGATGACTTGATTATGAAGACCATCCTCCTGTTCAAAAGAGTACCTGAAGTTTTAGAATACTATCAGCGTAAATTCCAATATATTCATGTCGATGAGTATCAAGATACAAATAAAGCACAATATACATTGGTAAAGCTTTTGGCTGAGCGGTTTGAAAATTTATGCTGTGTCGGTGATTCCGACCAGTCGATTTACCGTTGGCGGGGAGCGGACATTGCCAATATTCTTTCTTTCGAAAAAGATTATCCGAACGCGAAAGTAATTCTGCTCGAGCAAAACTATCGTTCCACTAAAAAGATTCTGTCGGCTGCCAACGGAGTCATTGCAAAAAATGCTAACCGTAAACCGAAAAATTTATGGACGGAAAACGACGAAGGAAATAAAATTTACTATTTTCGGGCAGACAGTGAACAGGGAGAAGCGCAATTCGTCGCAGGGAAAATTAAAGAGATGGTTGATAGCGATAAACGCAAGCCTTCTGAAATTGCGATTTTATACCGGACAAATGCCCAATCCCGTGTCATGGAAGAAGTGCTTTTAAAATCAACGATTGACTATTCAATCGTTGGCGGAATCAAATTCTATGACCGCAAAGAAATTAAGGACATGCTGGCTTACCTCCGCCTGATTGCCAATCCTGATGACGATATCAGCCTCCAGCGCGTTATCAACGTTCCAAAAAGAGGGATCGGCGGAACCTCTGTAGATAAAATTGCCGAGTTTGCAGCCATGCATGATTTGTCTATGTATCAGGCACTTGAAGCAGTGGACTTGATTGGCTTAAGCCCGAAAATTACAAAGGCTGCAGCCGAGTTTCGCGATTTAATCGAAAACTACACACGTCAACAAGAGTATTTGTCTGTCACTGAGCTGGTAGAAGAAATTCTTGCGAAATCCGGTTACCGTGAAATGCTTCAGCTTGAGAAATCGATCGAAGCACAAAGCCGCCTTGAAAACCTGGATGAATTTATGTCGGTCACGAAAAACTTTGAAGAAACGAATGAAGACAAAAGTTTGATTGCTTTTTTAACGGACCTCGCGCTTGTTGCTGATATTGACAAGCTTGACGATGACGGAAAAAAAGCAGATGCGGTCGTGTTAATGACTCTTCATTCTGCTAAAGGGCTCGAATTCCCGGTTGTTTTCTTAATAGGTTTGGAGGAAGGTGTCTTTCCGCACAGCCGGTCTTTGATGGAAGAGGCTGAAATGGAAGAAGAGCGCCGCCTTGCTTACGTAGGAATTACAAGGGCTGAACAGGAATTATTTTTAACCAATGCGCAAATGCGCACCCTTTTCGGGCGGACGAATATGAACCCGCCTTCCCGGTTTATAAAAGAAATTCCGGTCGATCTGCTTGAAGGCCTCCAGCCTGCAGCAAAAGCTGGATCACCATTTGCTGCACCGTCAAGACAACCGATGAGACAGCCGGTCATGCGCCCGGTTATCACTTCCACAGGCGGCGAACAGGCAGATTGGAAGGTTGGAGATAAAGCGGAACATGGCAAATGGGGAACCGGAACAGTTGTCAGTGTGAAGGGCGAAGGAGAGAGTACCGAGCTCGATATAGCATTCCCAAGCCCAATTGGCATTAAACGGTTGCTGGCAAAATTTGCCCCGATTAAAAAAGGATAACGAAACAGCCTTCCTTTCTTCCGGCAGTTTTGCAACCCGGAATCCGAGGCAAATCACCAATCACCAAATCAATGAAAGGGCTGGATTTATGGACCTTGAAAAAGCGGAATCGCGCGTAAAAGAATTGCATAATCTTTTAAATCAATACAATTATGAGTACCATGTACTTGACCAGCCGTCAGTCCCGGACGCGGAGTATGACCAGCTTCTCCGTGAACTGGTCGAACTCGAAACCGAATTTCCAGAGCTGAAAACGGCTGACTCGCCTTCGCAGCGCGTCGGCGGTGCGATTCTTGATATGTTTGAAAAAGTGCAGCACCGCACACAGATGCTCAGTCTCGGCAATGCTTTCAATGAGCAGGATTTGCGCGATTTTGACCGGAGGGTCCGCCAGATTGCCGGCGAAGACATCGCATATGTTTGCGAGCTTAAAATTGACGGGCTCGCTGTTTCTCTCCTCTATGAAGACGGTTTGTTCATTCGCGGTGCTACCCGTGGCGACGGCATGACCGGAGAGGATATTACAGCTAATTTACGAACGGTACGTTCAATTCCTTTACGGCTGAATGAACCTGTTACCCTGGAGGTCCGTGGTGAAGTGTTTATGCCTAAGCGGTCATTTGAAGCGTTAAACCAGGCCAGGGAAGAACGTGGCGAAGAGTTGTTTGCCAATCCGAGAAATGCTGCAGCCGGCTCGCTGCGGCAACTGGATCCCCGGATCGCGAAGTCACGAAATTTGGATATTTTTGTTTACGGAATTGCCGATGTTGGGGAAACGGGCGTCGTTTCGCACAGTGAAGGCCTCGATCTATTGGATAGGCTTGGCTTTAAAACCAATAAAGAACGGAAACGTTGTGCAAACATCGATGAAGTCATCCAGTTTGTTGAAGGCTGGGTCGAACGGCGCCCGAACCTTCCGTATGATATTGATGGAATTGTCATCAAAGTAGATTCACTCGAACAGCAGGAACGGCTGGGAACAACAGCGAAAAGCCCGCGCTGGGCGACTGCTTATAAATTTCCTGCCGAAGAGGTCGTTACGGTCTTAAAAAGGATTGATTTGCGGGTTGGCCGGACTGGAGTGCTAACCCCGACCGCGATTCTCGAGCCTGTCAGAGTAGCTGGGACGACTGTGCAAAGGGCTACGCTCCATAATGAAGATTTGATCAGGGAAAAGGATATTAAAATCGGCGACCATGTTGTCGTCAAAAAAGCCGGAGATATCATTCCCGAGGTTGTCAATGTGCTGGCAGACCGCCGGACCGGCGAGGAGCAGGACTTCAAAATGCCGGACAACTGTCCTGAGTGCAACAGCGAACTGGTCCGCCTTGATGGCGAAGTGGCATTGCGCTGTATCAATCCGAAATGCCCTGCGCAAATTCGCGAAGGACTGATTCATTTTGTTTCCCGCAACGCCATGAATATTGACGGGCTCGGTGAGCGTGTTGTCAGTCAACTGTTTGCCGAAGAATTGATTCACGATGTAGCTGATTTATATAAGCTGACGAGAGATCAGCTTCTTGAACTGGAGCGCATGGGCGAGAAGTCCGTCGACAATCTTCTGAACGCGATTGAAGCTTCGAAGCGGAATTCGCTTGAACGGCTGCTCTTCGGTCTTGGCATCCGCCATGTCGGCTCAAAAGCGGCAAAAACGCTCGCACAGGAGTTCGAGACGATAGACAGACTTGCCGCAGCCAGCCGTGAGGAATTGACAGCGATTAACGAGATCGGTGAAAAAATGGCGGATGCGGTCGTTACCTATTTCGGGCTGGAAGAGGTGCGCGAATTAATCAACGAATTGAAGGAAGCCGGCGTCAACCTCGTTTACACCGGACCAAAACCGGTGGCAGCGTCACAGTCTGATTCTGTTTTTGCCGGAAAAACGGTTGTGCTTACCGGCAAGCTTGAGCAGCTTTCAAGGAACGAAGCAAAAGAGAAGATTGAAGCGCTTGGGGGCAATGTCGCCGGGAGCGTCAGTAAGAAGACCGACCTGGTTATTGCCGGTGAGGATGCCGGGTCCAAGCTTGCGAAGGCACAAGAACTGGGCATTACGGTATGGGATGAGGAGAAACTGATTGAAGAATTAAATAAGTAAGAGGTGGGAATGCTGTGAAAAAACTTTCAATGGCCGCTCTGTCTCTTGTTTTGCTGCTGACAGCCTGTGCCCCGAATTTTCAACAGCAAGAGGAAGTCGTTCAGGAAACGGATGAAAAAAAAGAGAAGGCAATTATCCCGAAATATAAAATATCGGATGAATATTATCGGATGATAACGCCGTTCGAGCCCGGGGAAGCCCGCGGTTTAGTCGTGAATAATTTAAATACCCGTTATGATATAAATGAATTTGAAACAGGGTTGATGAGGCTTGCCCAAAACGCCTTTGATCCGAACAAATACGTTTTTCAAGAAGGCCAGTTTTTAAAAAAGGAACAGGTTACAGCATGGCTGAACCGGAAATTCACGCCTGCCCAGCTGCAAGCAAGGAATTTGGATGAGTCGAAAAACCTCGGTTTAAATCCGCCCGATGACGAACAAGGCACGATCGATGAGCGGAACGCAAAAAGCCCGATCTATTTGGCCCATATTTTAGAACATAATTATTATATTAAGCAGGACAATAGCGACGCATTCAGTTTGGGCGGCGTCGTGATCGGCCTGGCGTTGAATTCCGTCCATTATTATCAAAGGGAGCAATTTGGCGCCACCTTTGAACGGGATATTACCCGCAGTGAACTTGACAGGGAAGGAAAAAAACTCGCCGAAGAAGTAATTAAGAGGTTGAGAGGGGTTGACGAACTGAAGGAAGTCCCAATCACCATTGCTTTATTTGAACAGGAAACGCGGTCTTCGGTCGTTCCGGGGAACTTCTTTGCTTATACGAATGTTGCCAATGGCAGCGCGAGTATTGGTGGTTGGGAGGAAGTCAACGAAGATTATGTATTATTTCCTTCAAAAGATGCAGAAGACAATCACCGGGAGGATTTCACTTCCTTTCAGAACTTTAAGCAGGATGTAGAAGAATTTTTCCCTAACTTCAATGGCGTAATTGGCGAAGGGTTTTATGCTGGAGGCCAGCTCCAGGAGTTATCGATCGATATCCCGATCCAATTTTACGGAAAAGCAGAAGGGATTGGTTTTACCCAGTATGTGACCGGAAAAGTGATGGAACACTTCCCAAACTATATTTCTGTCCAGGTCAGCATCACATCGGTTAATGGCCCGGAAGCATTGATTGTCCGCAAAGCGGAGCAAGATGAACCTTTTGTCCATATTTACGAATAAAGGTAATCATATTGTGCTGCTGGGACATTAAAATTAAACGACCAAGCCTCCGGAAATCAATAGATGCATTCCGGAGGCTTTATTTTATGGCTTTTAAAGAGTGAATTTTTTATATTTTGGAAATTGATGATCAGAACAGAAACATGTTAAAATTAAAAGTGTGTGAAAACTTTTTTACATAGGAGGCGGTAACATGGTACAACCATATAAACATGAGCCATTCACTGATTTTTCCGGTGAAAAGAATCGCAACGCGTATTTGCAAGGACTGAAAACAGTCGAACAATATTTGGGACAGAATTACGATTTATTGATTGGCGGAGAGCGTATCTCCACTGAAGACAAAATCATTTCATACAATCCATCAAATAAAGAGGAAGTAATCGGACGCGTTTCCAAAGCGAACCGCGATCTTGCAGAAAAGGCCATGCAGTCAGCCGTTGCAGCATTTAAGACATGGAAAAAAGCAAAGGTGGAGACACGCGCCGATGTGTTATTCAAAGCAGCAGCAATTATCCGTCGCCGCAAGCATGAGTTCTCCGCCCTTTTAACGAAGGAAGCAGGCAAGCCATGGCGCGAAGCGGATGCTGATACTGCAGAAGCAATAGACTTTTTGGAGTTTTACGCCCGACAAGCTTTAAAGCTTAAGAATGGTGTGCCGGTACAAAGCCGTCCAAATGAATATAACCGCTACGATTATATCCCGCTTGGCGTTGGAATCATTATTTCACCATGGAATTTCCCGTTGGCAATCATGGCCGGTACAACTGTTGCCGCCATTGTTTCCGGCAACACGGTGCTTTTAAAACCTGCCTCAACTACGCCTGTTAGCGCAGCTAAATTTGTCGAAGTGATGGAAGAAGCAGGACTTCCAAAAGGCGTTCTAAACTTTGTTCCGGGCAGCGGTGCAGAAGTCGGCGACTATCTGGTAGACCATAAAGATACTCGTTTTATTTCATTTACAGGTTCCCGTGATGTTGGGCTTCGCATTTTTGAACGTGCATCGAAGCTTAACAACGGCCAAATTTGGCTGAAGCGTGTAATCGCTGAAATGGGCGGGAAAGATACAATTGTCGTCGACAGTGATGCAGATCTTGAATTGGCGGCCCAAGCGATCGTTTCCTCCGCGTTTGGCTTCTCCGGGCAAAAATGTTCGGCTGGTTCCCGCGCAATTGTCGTTGAAGATGTTTACGACGAGGTATTAAATCGTGCCGTTGAATTAACGAAAGAATTAACGGTCGGCAATCCTGAAGATCAGAACAACTATATGGGACCGGTCATTGACCAGGCTGCCTTTGACAAAATCACGAGCTATATTGAGGTTGGCAAGCAGGAAGGCAAATTGATGACTGGCGGTGAAGGAGACAATTCAAAAGGCTTCTTTATCAAGCCTACTATTTTTGCTGATCTTGACCCGAAATCCCGGATCATGCAGGAGGAAATCTTCGGACCGGTTATCGGCTTTTCGAAAGCAAGAGATTTCAATCATGCCATTGAGATAGCCAACAACACCGAATATGGCTTAACCGGTGCTGTCATCACCAGGAACCGCGAGCATATTGAGCAAGCCCGTGAAGATTTCCATGTTGGGAACCTTTACTTTAACCGCGGCTGTACAGGCGCGATTGTCGGTTATCAGCCGTTTGGAGGCTTTAACATGTCCGGTACCGACTCTAAAGCAGGCGGTCCCGATTACTTGCTGCTTCACATGCAAGCAAAAACCACTTCTGAATTGTACTAAATTTCCACCCCTTCTTTTCCGTGAAGGGGTCTTATTTTGGCATCTAGGAATCTGTGCTTTTGCAGATGATGAGCTAAATGTTTCTCCAGGCTAACTTTATGGGTATATGCAGTTAAATAGACTTAGTGGAGAATGATCAAATGATAAAACGGAGAATAGAATTTCTTTTTGTGATTATTTTGGCAACAGCATTATATATTATGATGTTTAGTGGTTTCTCATCATTTATAAAGCTCATTTTTGCGATCATATACGGTGTGATTATTTTGATCAGTGTCTACTCTTTAATGCTTGAAAACCGCTCTGCCCCGCATACCCTGCTGTGGATGTATGTTCTCGTCCTCTTCCCCCTCTTGGGATATTTCTTTTATTTATATTCAGGTCAGCTTTATTTAAAAGGCTATTTGTTTAAAAATAAGCGGAGTAAAGACAGGGAAGAATGGCTAAAGCTGTTGAATCGAGTAAAAGCACCCAGTTTAGCGTTTTTGCAGGACAATCAGCAAGTCTTCGCCAAGTATGCGAGCAGAGCTTCATTGACTTCGATTAGTACTGCGTCGAGAACTACTGTGCTGAATAATGGCCAGGAAACTTTTTCGGAAATGAAGAGAAAACTCAGAGCTGCTGAAAAATATATTCATATCGAATATTATATTTTCCGGTCTGACCGGCTTGGGAAGGAAATCATTGAAATTTTGATAGAAAAAGCCAGGGAAGGAATAGAAGTCTTGTTTATCTTCGACGCGGCAGGCAGTATGAGCCTGTCTGGCGGGGATATCGCCAAAATGAAAAGTGCCGGAATTAAAGCCTATCCCTTTTCTCCACTAAAATATGGATTTTTTAATCAAAAGTTTAACTTTCGCAACCATCGGAAAATTGTCGTTATCGATGGCGAATCTGGATTTGTCGGCGGATTGAATGTCGGTGTGGAATATCTTGGCGAAGATGACAGCATTGGATTCTGGAGGGATACCCACTTAATGCTTGAGGGTGACGCCGTTTATACACTCCATACGATTTTTTTATTAGATTGGGAGTATGTCAGCGGAGAAAGTGTTCTTAAAAAACGGCCTCATCCAAAGCCGATCGAGGAAGGAGAATTGGATGGAGCTGTGCAGGTAGTGGCGAGTGGCCCTGATACACAGCAAGGGATCATGAGTGACTTTTTTTACGCGTTGATAGCAAGTGCGACAAAGTCAATCTGGATTGCTTCACCTTATTTTGTGCCAAATGAGGCAATTCGAACCGCACTAAGGGTTGCTGCCGTAAAAGGAGTGGAGGTTCGTGTGATGGTACCGGAAATTAATGACGGCTTTCTAACCCAATATGCTTCACGCTCTTATTTTTCAGAACTGTTAAGATGCGGCGTTGAAGTTTATTCGTACAAAAAAGGATTTCTGCATCAGAAAATCATCATTGTTGATGGAAACCTTGCTTCGATTGGGACTGCAAACATGGACATGCGCAGCTTCCACTTAAACTTTGAAGTGAATGTGTTTTTATTTGGCACAAGCTCAATCCGGGACCTTATTGCCCATTACGAAGAGGATACTGAAGACAGCGAGCTCATCCGGCCTGTTGCTTATTACAAGAGGGGCTATATTGAAAGAACAAAGGAATCGTTTGCGCGGCTGTTTTCAGGAGTGTTATAAAGGAAATATACTGCTGTATTAAAATCAATCTAATAAACCCCATTATGGGGTTTTTTGACGTGGGAATTAGGTCAGTATGGAATAACGGTCAATATGGTTTCAGGAGGACTATTAAAAATGACCGATGCAAGTTCTGCCACTTCTGAAGAAGTATTTCAATTAATTGAGTCGTCAACACCGCTTCGAAAAGTAAAAGATCCTGCCGAGGTCGCGGATGCGATTGTTTTCTTTGCTTCACCATTGGCAAGAGCCGTAACTGGCCAGAACTTAATGGTTGATGGCGGTTTGGTTATGAACTAATAGTGAATGATGCATTTGTACAGTTGCTCAGCAACGCCTGTGCGCCACACATAGGGGCGATGAGGTAATCAAAAAGAGACAAAACGAGACACCATCTCATTTTGTCTCTTTTTTTGTCCCAGTATATAAGAATAATGCTATGTTTTACGCTAGGCTGTGTTGGCACGATATTTGCATTAAACAATAGTGAATCAAATCTACGAATGGAGGTTTATAAATGGAAACGACTAAAAGCAAAGAATTGATCTTGTCTCAGGAAAAGGCACATTGGATGTACAAAAAGATGCTTGAGATCCGCGAATTTGAAGATAAGGTGCATGAACTGTTTGCAACAGGAATTCTTCCGGGATTTGTTCACCTTTATGCAGGCGAGGAAGCCGTGGCTGTCGGCGTTTGCGCGCATCTCACTGAAAAAGACAGCATCACGAGTACCCATCGTGGCCATGGCCATTGTATTGCGAAAGAATGCGACTTAAATGGAATGATGGCTGAAATCTATGGAAAAGCAACAGGTCTGTGCAAAGGTAAAGGCGGTTCCATGCACATTGCCGATTTGGATAAAGGAATGCTGGGGGCAAATGGAATTGTCGGAGGAGGATTTCCGCTCGCTTGTGGGGCAGCCTTAACGGCTAAATACAAAAAGACCAATAATGTAAGCGTTTGCTTTTTTGGTGATGGGGCAAATAATCATGGCACTTTCCATGAAGGAATCAATCTTGCTGCGATATGGAAGCTGCCGGTTGTGTTCGTCGCGGAAAACAACGGCTATGCAGAAGCGACTCCATTTACGTATGCGTCAAGCTGCAAGGCCATTAAAGATCGCGCGATCGGTTACAATATCCCGGGTGTTCAAGTCGATGGTAAAGACGTAATGGCCGTTTTTAAGGCAGCAGAAGAAGCGATTCAAAGAGCCCGCAGAGGAGAGGGCCCTTCATTGATCGAATGCGTTACTTACCGTAATTACGGACATTTTGAGGGAGATGCCCAGAAATATAAAACAGTGGAAGAAAAGAAAGTCCACAAGCAAGAGAAGGACGCGATTATTCCATTCAGGCAATATCTGCTCGATCAGCAGCTGTTGGATGAAAATGAACTGAAATCAGTTGAGGATTCGGTATCAGAAGCGATAAAGAATGCTGTGAAATTTAGTGAGGACAGCCCGTATCCGGATCAATCCGATTTGCTGACCGATGTTTATGTTTCATATTAAAAATAAAAGGAGGAATGAAGGATGGCACGAGAAATCAGTATGTCAGAAGCGATAAACGAGGCGATGACGCTGGCAATGAGAAAGGACGAAAACGTCATTCTGATGGGCGAGGATGTTGCAGGCGGCGCGGAAGTCGACCATCTGCAGGATGATGAAGCATGGGGCGGTGTTCTTGGGGTTACAAAAGGACTCGTCCAGGAATTTGGCCGTGACCGGATTTTGGATACACCCATCGCAGAAGCTGGCTATATGGGTGCAGCGATGGCAGCTGCGTCTACCGGTCTGCGTCCGATTGCTGAATTAATGTTCAACGATTTTATTGGGAGTTGTTTGGATGAGGTCATGAACCAGGGAGCCAAGTTCCGTTATATGTTTGGAGGAAAAGCGCAAGTTCCTGTTACAATCCGGACAATGCACGGTGCCGGGTTTAGAGCAGCGGCCCAGCATTCCCAAAGTTTATATGGCCTGTTTACAAGCATCCCGGGACTAAAGGTGCTAGTGCCGTCAACTCCTTACGACGCGAAAGGGTTGTTGCTTGCAGCGATTGAAGACAACGATCCGGTGATCTTTTTCGAGGACAAAACACTATACAACAAGAAGGGGGAAGTGCCGGAAGGGTATTACACAGTTCCGATCGGGAAAGGCGAAGTTAAACGCCAAGGAACTGATTTAACCATTGTTGCGGTCGGCAAACAAGTCCACACCGCCATGCAGGCGGCAGAGCAGGTTGCTGCTAAAGGAATCGAAATCGAAATAGTAGACCCAAGAAGCTTATCGCCGCTCGATGAGGAAACGATCCTTACCTCTGTTGCAAAAACGAATCGCTTGATCGTGATTGATGAAGCCAACCCGAGATGCAGCATCGCCACGGACATAGCTGCACTGGTCGCGGATAAAGGTTTTGATTCGCTTGATGCGCCAATCAAAAGGATAACTGCACCTCATACTCCTGTACCATTTTCACCGCCTTTGGAAGATATTTATCTTCCTACACCGGAGAAAGTGATCAAAGTGGTATCTGAATTACTTGGCGAACCTCTTGGTGTATAAGGGGTTAACGACAGAAAGGAGAGCGCATAAATGGCAGTAGAAGTAGTAATGCCGAAGTTGGGAATGGCAATGAAGGAAGGCACAGTATCACTATGGAATAAAGAAGTCGGAGACGCGGTTGGGGCGGGAGAAACCATTGCCAGCATCAGCTCTGAAAAAATAGAAATGGATGTTGAATCTCCGGCAGATGGCACGATTCTAAAAATCGCTGTACCAGAGGGAGAAGGTGTCCCTCCTGGTACGGTTATATGTTACATCGGAAACGCCGGAGAAGAGATCATCTCCAATGAAGTTAACCGACAGGAAACTAGCATTCGTGACGTGGACAAAGAGCCTCTAAAACAAAAAGAACTTTCTACTGTAGCGGTTATCAGTCGAGGTGATCGGGTGAAAATTTCACCGGTCGCCCGGAAAATGGCTGAGGCGGCCAAATTGGATGTTGAAAAAATTAAAGGAACAGGACCCGGTGGGAGAATCACAAAAGAGGATGTACAGGAAGCCATTCACAATTCCCGCAGCAGGGAAGCTGAAAATGTAATAAGTGAAGAACTTCCAAGCCAATCTACTGAAAATGCGCGGCAGGTTGCCCTCAGTGGAATCCGCAAAGTCATTGCAAGACGTATGCAGGATAGTTTACAAAACAGCGCACAATTAACGATTATGATGAAGGCTGATGTAACAGAACTCCTAAAAATGCAAAAACAGGCCTCTGAAGCCATGCAAAAAAACAACGACGAAAAGCTGACAGTAACAGACTTTCTTTCGCGGGCAGCTGTCCTTTCGTTAAAGGAACATTTACAAATGAACAGTGCCTATATTGATGAAAAAATTCATCTCTTTGAGGAGGTTCATCTCGGTATTGCAGTAGCATTGGAAACAGGCCTGGTGGTTCCGGTCATCCGGCACGCCGAAAAATGCACAATACGGCAATTGTCGAAGGCAAGCAAAGAGCTCGCCCGGAGAGCAAGAGCAGGGCGGCTTTCCAGTGAGGAAATGCAGGGATCCACTTTTACAATAAGCAATCTTGGCGCATACGGTGTTGAACACTTCACCCCTATTTTGAATCCGCCGGAAACAGGTATTCTCGGTGTAGGAGCCGTCTTTGATACACCTGTTTATTTAGGGGATGAATTGAAAAGAAGAAGCATCTTGCCGCTTAGCTTAACTTTTGATCATCGCGTCCTTGATGGCGCTCCAGCGTCAGCATTTCTACAAACATTGAAACGCTATTTGGAAGAGCCGATGACGATGCTTTTATAGAAGGGAGAAGATCCTTTGACACCGATAACGATAATAGGAGGAGGCCCTGCCGGGTATGTCGCGGCCATTACGGCTGCCCGGCAGGGAAAAGAAGTCATCCTGATTGAGCAGGCATTATTGGGAGGCACCTGCTTAAACGAAGGATGTATGCCAACGAAATCTTTATTGCAGAGTGCTGATACGTTTCAGCTTGTCAAAAATGCAGCATCATTTGGTGTCCGTCTGCCATCCCAATCAATAGAGATCGATTGGAATGCAGTACAGCAGAGGAAGAACACAATTGTCACTCAACTTGTGCAAGGTATTCAATACTTGATGAAGAAGAATAAAATAAAAGTGATCAGGGGAACGGCTTCGTTTCTGAACCGTTATGCATTACGGATAGAGAACGCTGCAGAAAGTGAACACATTGAAGTGAACCAAGTGATTATTGCTTCGGGATCAGAACCGATTTTTTTACCGTTTGCACCGTTTGATGGAGAGTGGATTATCGACAGCAGTCAAGCGATGCATGCCCAATCCATTCCTTCTTCCCTTTTAATCATAGGAGGCGGTGTGATCGGATGCGAGTTCGCAAGCATCTATGGCAGGATGGGAACGAAGGTTACCATCGTTGAGATGGCCGAACAGCTCCTTCCTGGAGAAGATGAAGATATCTCTTCCGTCTTACATAAAGAATTGGAGAGCCAGGGAGCCACCTTGTATACCTCGACTACAGTGAAGGATATCAATATAGAAAAAAAGAAGGTTGTGGCAGAGAATAATGCAGGTATCCATGAATTTCAGCCCGATTGCGTACTTGTATCAATTGGAAGAAAACCAAGACTAAGTGGTTTAGGCTTAGAGAATATTGGTGTTGATTATACAAAGCAGGGAATTTTGGTGGATGAACAACTGCAAACCAGTGTACCCAAAATTTATGCATGCGGCGACGTCATTGGAGGAATCCAGCTGGCTCATGTTGCTTTTCATGAAGGGACGGTTGCCGCGCTGAACGCCTGCGGCACGGCTGCAAAAACGAATTATCGGGCTGTGCCCCGCTGTATTTATACTCATCCGGAAATAGCCAGTGTAGGTCTGACGGAAAAACAGGCAAGGGACCAATACGGGGATATAAAGATTGGGGAATTCCCTTTCACTGTAAACGGGAAAGCGCTTATTTCGGGTGAACGGATGGGCAAGGTGAAAGTGTTGGTTGAACCGCGATATCATGAAATTGTTGGTTTATCCATCGTCGGTCCGCATGCCACAGAACTAATCGGCCAAGGAACGCTTATGCTTCATGCGGAATTAACAACAGATGTAATGGAGCATCTTATCACCGCCCATCCTACCTTATCCGAAGCGGTACACGAAGCGTTGCTTAGTGCTGTTGGCCATGCTGTTCATGTGTAGAGAAGAATAAAAAGGAGGAATACCGATGGAGTCAAATAAGAGAACGGCGTTGGTAACTGGATCAGGCCGCGGAATTGGCCGTGCCATAGCTTTAAGACTTGCTGAAGATGGTTTTAATGTCGTGGTTAACGACATTGACTTGGACAATGCTGAAACTGTTGTGAAGGAAATCAAGGAATTAGGCCGGGAAAGTTTCTCGATTCAAGCAGACGTTAGCAAAAGGGATCAAGTTTTTGATATGGTCCAAACTGTAGTAAAACACTTTGGACAGCTCGATGTAATGGTTTCAAATGCAGGAATCGCTCAAATTAAGCCTTTGCTGGAAGTGACAGATGAAGATCTTCAACAAATATTTGAAATAAATGTATACGGTGTCCTTTATTGTCTGCAGGCTGCTGCTGAACAAATGAAAAAGCAAAAACATGGGAAGATTATTAGTGCTGCCAGCATTGCGAGTTATAAAGGGTTCAGCCTTTTAGGGACATATTCAGCTACCAAGTTTGCAGTCAGAGGCTTAACACAGGCAGCAGCTCAAGAACTAGCTCAATTCGGGATTACGGTTAATGCCTATTGTCCGGGAATTGTCGATACGCAAATGTGGGATCTTATTGATGAAAAAATGGGTGAATATATGAATCTGGAAAAAGGAGAAGCATTTAAGCAGTTTACTCAATCAATCACGCTTGGAAGGCCGGAAACACCAGAAGATGTAGCCAAGTTTGTATCATTTCTGGCCTCGCCAGATTCAGATTATATGACTGGCCAGTCCGTTATCCTCGATGGAGGAGTCATTTTTTCATAGTTATATAGACAAATAATTATCATTAGGCATCACTGCTAACAAGGGGCGACATGGAACTCGCAGGAAACACTAATAAGGAGTAAGCGTTTTAAACTTAGAGAATATTGATGTCGATTTTACAAAGCAGGGAATTATGGTGAACGAAAACGAAGCATTGCTTAGTGCTGTTGGTCACTCTGCTCATGTGTAAAATATAATTCTCTGATTAATATCACCCCGTGTAATAAAAAAAGTCAGCAGTAACATGCTGGCTTCTTTGTCATCTAAGCCCAGGAATAGGGTTTTATTTATAAACATTCTTTATTCCCAATTTGCTACTCGATGCATATACTTTATTGGTCCGTTCGAAAGCGTAGTGAATAACATCTGAACCACATATAGCTATTACCATCAAGTTTTGATATTCATTTATGTATTTATCATTTTTTAAATCCAAGGAGAGATCTACTTTGCAAACTACTCAGGGAATCCCGGTTAGTATACCAGTCCCATCACGGTGGGGTATCCATGCTGCTATAGCTGGCAGACCGGTCGTTTGGGGCACAATGATTATCAACTCCATTACCGGAAACAGGGTAACTGGTACAGTTAATTTTCGTGGCAGACCTATTCCGATTAATGGATATTGGGATGAACGCACCAAACAAATAAGATTTGATTCACCTTATGCCTCATATTCAGGTAACTTAACGATATACGATGATCCCCGAATTAGAATTCGACATTATATTTTAAATGGACGCCTTATGATGAAGCCCCCTTCATTACAAGCAGGCGAGTCTGGCACTTGGGTTGCTACAACCGATACAATTCTCACCGGATCCCCCGTTATTAGTGACACTTTGCCCCCTGTTGGAGTCTTTTTAACATCAGATATACTATACGGTAATCGGCTGCAAAAATAGAGTTATATGGGGGGAAAAGAGGGATTTTTCCGTATTTTGCATCCCATTACAAAAATCCAGTTAAGATAATCGTTCATATTGGTGCTCAAGGAATCCCTCAGATTTATATTATCTGAAGGCTTCCGGGTGCAACATAATGTCCTTTATTTGCTCAATTACATTCATTCTTATAATGATCTATCAAGAGGCTCAGCTTTTATTAGAAAGTGTTTTCTGGGTCTCTTTTTGTATGCCCTTTTTCAGTTTTAATTTTCATGATAGTGAATGAGAAACAATCTCTTTCCCGCTTACCAAATTAGTATCCATGGGAACCAGTAAATTACAAATTTATGAATCATAGCACCTGTGAAATCCTTTTTAGTTAAGTTTGTATATTTCATCTTTTTGTGATTGATAATAAACTTATGAATGAATTTCAAGGGGGTTATGAATTTGAGCGAAGTGTCCATTGATAACCAATCAAGGCAGAACCAAGGTAACTTACTAAGTGGACAAAAGCAAGGCAATGCGCTATACAGTATTGCACTAGGTGGATTGATTTTAACAACTATTTACACAGCTGTGTTAGCATCACAATTAATGAGCACCAAGCAGAAAGTTGAATATATCTATTACAAAACAAAGTTTACAGAAAAAAAATAACCCGTTGGTTACACAGGGAGAGCAACTGATGAATTTATGTGACCTATAGCCCAAACAGTTTCACGCATACTATGCATGAAGCTGTTTTTAATGAAACACTTATCCAATAAAACAGCATTATTGAAAGCGGATACATAATTTGTTATAATATTATGAAAACTCCCCATGGAATTGATTTAACCTCAAGCCATATTACTCTTCCAGTTGAATCATACAGGTATTAGTTTTCCCAAATCTATGTGTCACTCTTCAAGCCATATGAATAGGAGGATAGCGCATGAAGGAAACTGTTTGTTATTTAAATACCTGGAAACGGTTTGTTAATGAAGGAGTCCTTGATTCAGCCCGTTTGAACAAAAGAGTAATGGAATCCTGGTACAGATGTAAAAAAGAAAAAGTGAATCCTTACTTATATAAAGGCGAGAATATTTTAACAAATGATCTACTGAACCTTCAAAGAGAAAAAAATTCTCTTCTTCTGGAAATTGCTTCCCCCTATATAGACAGGATGAACGAGACAATCCGGAAATCCGGCATGATGGCGCTTTTAGTCGATCCGGATGGATATGTCTTATCCCTTTCAGGAAACGAAAAAATAGTTGAAGATGCACGCAAAATCAATTTTATCAAAGGTGTTCGCTGGACTGAAAGAGAAGTTGGGACAAATGCAATTGGAACGGCTTTACAGACGAAAGAGGCCGTAACGATAAATGGAACCGAGCATTATTCGATTGCTTCACATCGATGGAGTTGTTCAGCCTCACCAATTTTAAGTGCTGACGGATTGTTAATGGGAGTATTGGATATTTCCTGCCCTGTTGAATATTCACATCCATTTATGTTGGGAATGGTGGCTTCGATTACTTACGAAATAGAACGGGAAATTAGCAAGAGATCTTATGAAAGGGAACTTGCGCTTTTTCAGCGCTCCGTTGAACTGTCGGATAAATACAGGGACCGTCCGTTTGTCGTTTGCAACCAAAACGGCATCATTATTTCAGCGAGCAAACCGGTTCGTGAAAAGGTACCGCGATCAATTGGCATGAGCATTTCGCAGTTTTTACGATATGGTTATCAAATTGACTTGGAAACCGCTCTTTCCTTTAAAGAAAGCAGAGAAGTAACGGGAACTTGTTTGTTTTTATCAGAAGGAACGTGTAATTCGGACAGTCGACTATTTATTGGTTCAAATTCATCATCAATGTTTTATTTTAATGGAGAGATTGGCAGGAGTGAGGCTTTTCAAAGCACTTTGAAACAAGTGAAGCTTGTTTCCCCCACAGATGCCAGCGTTTATATATCCGGAGAAACAGGGACCGGGAAAGAGTTGATTGCCCAGGCCATTCACCAAAATAGCCCCCGCAAGGACGGACCTTTTGTCGCTCTCAATTGCGGAGCGATACCAAAGGACTTAATCGAAAGTGAATTGTTTGGGTATGAGGAAGGAGCCTTTACGGGAGCGAAACGAAAGGGCTATAAAGGGAAGTTTGAACAGGCTCATAAGGGAACGCTTTTTCTCGATGAAATCGGCGAAATCCCCCCAGCCATGCAGGTGGCATTATTGCGTGTATTGCAGGAACGGAAGGTCGTTCCGATTGGAAGCAGAAAAGAAATTCCGGTAGATATCCGCATCATTACAGCAACTCACTGCGATCTTACTGAGCTTGTCAATCAGGGCTCTTTTCGAAAAGACTTATATTACCGTCTGCATGTTTATCCAATTCATGTTCCTTCTTTGCGCGAAAGGAAGGAAGATATCCCATTTCTAGTCCGCTATTTTTGCCAAAAACATAACTGGAATATCCCATTGTCAGATAGATTATTTGATAAATTGAAAGATTACCAATGGCCCGGGAACATAAGAGAATTACAGAATGTGCTGGAGCGGTTAAATATTTTGTTTTCAAATGGTGCGGCTGAAGATAATCTATTTCTACATAATATGTCTTCCCCGGAGATTATGCAGCCATCATTTGAATCGGCAACAACGCAGCTTGAAGCGCGCAGTCAAACAGGAAATGAACTGACTGTCCGGGAAAAAATTCAAAAAGATTTAATGCTAGAGGCCTTGCAAAGGACAAAGGGAAATGTGACGGCAGCGGCGAAATTGCTCGATGTTCCAAGAAGTACTTTTTATAAGCGGCTGCGAAAATATGGGTTATAAACCTACATTAAGCGAAAGATGATAATCGCCGAAGATTTAGCTTGCAAATGATTCTTAATCATATAGTTCTTGAATGAAAACTATCTTGCCTCTCGAAGTCATGGGGAGTTCCCCTCCAGTTTCCAAAAGTTTAGGTAGAACTTAAATTTTTCGGGAATAGGGGAGCACTCCTTTTTCTATGCTCAAAGCACTTGATACATAATTAAGATAGTTTTTTTGATGACTAATCATTGAAAGAAAAGGAGTCCTTGCAAAAAATGTAGAAAAATAGATAATCAGAGTTTAATTTTCAAGAAAGCAGGAATCAAAATGTTTATTAAACGCATTAAATCCAATAATTTCGATCCTGTAATAATACCAGAAAAAGAGGTAGTCGCAGTGAGGATGTTAAATCGATTGAACCTCATCTGCCAAGGTTTTATGAAAGCTTGTTAAATCAGATTAGGAGAGGCTACCGATAGTACGAAGGGGTGGTTTATTATTGAAAAGGTAAGTTTTAAAAATTCACTTGGCTTGAACCTGGTCGGGAACTTTTTTGACGCAGATTCCAAAGCGGTCATTATTATGTGTCACGGTTTTACGTCAGATAAATCGTCCAGAGGCCGTTTTGACCGGTTTCCCAATACATTTCAAGAGCAGGGATACAATGCTCTCGCTTTTGATTTCAGCGGTTGCGGTGAAAGTGATGATGACAGCTTGACACTCGCAAAACAAATTGATGATTTGAAATCGGCTGTAAAGTTTGTAACCGAGCAGGATTATTCACAGATTGCTTTGTATGGGCACAGCTTTGGCAGCCGAGTTTGTTTAGAAGCATTTGATCCTGAAAATATCTCAACCATGATTTTAACGGGTGCATCAACTGGTCCTGTCAAATATAACTGGAATGAACATTTTTCTGAATTGCAATTACAGGAACTCAATGAAACAGGTTATATAACAGACTACCAAAATGGAGGCAGCCGGAAGGCCGTAATCATCGAAAAACAGATGCTTCTGGATTTTGAACAGTTTAACCAGGAGGAGGTTTTGAAGCGGATTACTTGTCCGGTTTTAATTATCCATGGCAATAAAGGCTGGGAAGAGAAGCTGTTGGCAAGCATTTCGCAAGAAGGGATGAAATGGCTGCCAGTTGAATCGCAATTAACAGTCATTAAAGGTGCTGACCATAGCTTTATGAATCACTTATCAATAATTGAACGCTTGTCGATTGACTGGAATAGAAAATATTTTTCTATTAAAAAATAAATCACATTACGAAAACCGGCTTTTTTCAGTCGGTTTTTATTTTGGGTAGTATTAAGTTGCAAATGTTGGTTTAGCGTAAAAAACACAGAAGAAATTTGTCGAAATAAAATTCTGAAAAATCACATAAAAACAGTTTGCATTTTCGAAACTCTGTTATATAATACAAACATAATAAAATTTATTGTATTATAACAAATCAGGTAAAGTACAGGTTGTTGATTTCATAACTTTACAAGGTTATGTAATTTTATAGTTTAATAAGACCATTTTTAGGAGGAAAACAGTTATGACAGATGAAAGAGTGCAAGAGTTGCAGGAAAGCTGGGAGTTGAATCCACGCTGGCGGGGGGTTACCCGTCCGTACTCGGCAGAGGATGTGATCAAGCTGCGCGGTTCAATTGATATTGAACATACTTTAGCGCGCCGGGGAGCAGAAAAGCTCTGGAACCTTATCAATCAAGAGGATTTTGTGAATGCCCTCGGCGCTTTAACCGGAAATCAGGCAGTCCAGCAAGTAAAAGCCGGACTAAAAGCGATTTATTTAAGCGGCTGGCAAGTGGCTGCCGATGCCAATCTTTCCGGGCATATGTATCCCGATCAAAGCCTGTATCCTGCGAATAGCGTGCCGAGCGTGGTAAAGCGGATTAACCAGGCATTGCAAAGAGCCGACCAAATCTATCATTCTGAAGGTGACAACTCGATTGACTGGTTTGCACCAATTGTTGCGGATGCAGAAGCAGGCTTTGGTGGCCAGTTAAATGTTTTCGAATTAATGAAAGGTATGATTGAAGCAGGTGCTGCAGGTGTTCACTTCGAGGACCAGCTGTCTTCCGAAAAGAAATGCGGTCATCTCGGTGGTAAGGTATTATTGCCAACACAAACAGCCGTCCGCAATTTAATTGCGGCTCGCTTAGCAGCGGATGTCATGGGGGTCCCAACGATAGTGGTCGCGCGGACAGATGCGAATGCAGCTGATTTGATTACGAGCGATGTGGATCCATATGATGCACCATTTATTACGGGTGACCGTACTCCGGAAGGATTTTTCAGAGTGAAAGCGGGATTGGAACAGGCAATCGCCCGCGGTCTCGCCTATGCTCCATATGCAGATCTGATCTGGTGTGAAACATCAGAGCCTAATATCGAGGAAGCAAGACAATTTGCGGAAGCGATTCATGCGAAATACCCTGGTAAATTGCTAGCCTATAATTGCTCGCCGTCTTTCAACTGGAAGAAAAAACTTGATGATGAAACGATTGCCCAATTCCAAATCGAGCTTGGAAAAATGGGCTACAAGTTCCAATTTGTCACATTGGCTGGCTTCCATGCCTTAAACCATAGCATGTTTGAGCTATCACGCGGCTATAAAGAGCGCGGAATGGCAGCGTATTCAGAGCTCCAGGAAGCCGAATTTGCAAGTGAAGATCATGGATATACTGCAACAAGACATCAGCGTGAAGTTGGAACGGGTTATTTTGATCAAGTTTCGATGGTCATCACCGGCGGAACGTCGTCGACAACTGCTTTAAAAGGATCGACTGAAGAAGCTCAGTTTACTGTTTCTTAAACCCGTAAACGGTAATCTAATCTGATCACTACCTAATTTCTCCCTATCTATCCCTTCTTGCTTTATAAAGAACGCGGAACTATCTCCGTACTTCTTTATAGGTGAGAAGGTTTTTTTTTACCCGAATAGGGAAATCCTTTTCAGTGAGCACTTTTTTAGACGCAGCGGCATAAATAATAGTAGCCTTAAGATATGGGAGGTGACCAGCTTGCCAAAATCGAGTGTGGATGATTATATCCAGCAGGGAATTCATGGCCAGAAGGAAACGAAGCCGGATGAACGGCGAAAGTTTTTGGGAACGCTTCGTGAACGGATCGTAGGAGTGTTAACGAAACAGCAAATTAGGGAAGCGGGAATATACGAAGAAGCCGAAACACTCATGAAACAAAATCCAAATGCCCACCTTTATTTAAATGGAGATATGGATTATGCCGATTTGTCCAAATACATTAAAATTGCAAAAAAGTGCAGGCTTGAATACACGATCGTAACAAATAAAGAGCAGGATACAGAGATCGGTCTTGTTCTCGCCTATAGTTATGCAATTGATAAAGAAGATATCGAGATTAAGCAAAAAGTTAAACCGGAACATACAACAACAAACAAGAAACAAGGAATTTTTTCGTTCTTAAATAAAGTTTTTAAAAAATAAAGCTGAAGCATAAGCCCGGTTTATTTCAACCGGAACATTTTAATCAGGCTGATTCTTCTTCAATCCATCTCCCCCTCATATGAAACTTCCAAAAGCTCTCTTGAAAATTTTTCAGGATTCAGCTGCTCCCTTCACATCTTGTAACCCATCATAAGATACGGCTGGCTTTGTTTTTTCGCCCAGTGATCTATCAAAATATAAACCGGCTGAGTTTTTCTAGGGAAAACCCGGCCGATTGTTGCTTAATTCAAGCAAATTTTGATATGATCATAATTATTGTGACTGTTCGAACATTATTGGGGGTGACTCGTATGTCAAGAATTTCTAAGGATCAGGTACAGCACGTTGCCAACCTGGCACGACTGGCAATCACGGAAGAAGAAGTTGAAAAATTCACAAAACAGCTGGATGCAATTATTTCCTTTGCTGAGCAACTAAATGAAGTAAATACGGACGGTGTTGAGCCAACGGCCCACGTTTTAAATATGAAGAACGTCTTGAGAGAGGACAAGCCAGAAAAAGGGCTGCCGCGTGAAGATGTTCTGAAAAACGCACCTGATCACGAAAAAGGGCAGTTCAAAGTTCCGTCGATTTTAGAGTAAGGAGGGAGAAACATGAGTTTATTTGACCAGAAGGTTTGTGAGCTTCATGAACAATTAAATAAAAAAGAAATCAGCGTATCTGACCTTGTTGATGAATCCTACAAGCGAATCGCAGCTGTTGAAGATAAGGTTCATGCTTTTTTAACGCTGGATGAAGAGAATGCGCGTGCTGCAGCTAAACGGTTAGATGATCAAGGAGAGTTGAAGGGTCCTTTGTCCGGTATGCCAATTGGGCTTAAGGACAATATTGTCACGAAAGGCTTGCGCACTACGGCCGGTAGCAAAATCCTTGAAAACTTTGACCCTATTTACGATGCAACTGTTACACAAAAACTACAGGATGCCGGAACAATCACAATCGGCAAACTAAATATGGACGAGTTTGCGATGGGTTCATCGAATGAAAATTCAGGTTTTCAAAAAACGGAAAACCCATGGAATCCTGAGACGGTACCAGGTGGTTCTTCCGGTGGCTCTGCTGCTGCGGTTGCGGCGGGACAAGTTCTCTTTTCACTAGGGTCTGATACAGGTGGTTCGATTCGCCAGCCTGCGTCATTCTGCGGCGTTGTAGGTTTAAAGCCAACGTTTGGACGTGTTTCTCGTTTCGGGCTGATCGCATTTGCCTCTTCCCTCGACCAGATTGGGCCAATTACACGTACAGTCGAAGACAATGCATATTTACTTCAGGCGATTTCCGGCCATGATCCGCACGATTCCACGTCAGCTAATATTGATGTACCGAATTTTGTTGAAGCCTTAACGGGTGATGTGCGAGCCCTGAAAATTGCAGTGCCGAAAGAATACCTCGGCGAAGGTGTCGGTGAAGAAGCACGCCAATCGGTTCTGGAATCTTTAAAAGTGCTAGAGAAGCTTGGTGCTATCTGGGAAGAAGTTTCCCTTCCACACTCCAAATATGCGCTCGCCACTTATTATTTACTGTCTTCCTCTGAAGCATCAGCTAACCTCGCCCGTTTTGACGGTGTCCGTTACGGTTATCGTACTCCTGATGCCGAAAACTTAATTGATCTCTACAAGAAAACGCGTGCTGAAGGATTTGGTGACGAGGTAAAACGGCGGATTATGCTCGGGACGTTTGCGCTAAGTTCCGGATATTATGATGCTTATTATAAAAAAGCGCAGAAGGTTCGGACGCTGATCAAAAAAGATTTTGATGATGTGTTTGAAAAATATGATGTCATTATTGGTCCGACGACACCGACACCGGCTTTTAAACTTGGCGAGAAGATCGATGATCCACTAACGATGTATGCCAATGATATTTTAACGATTCCGGTTAACCTTGCTGGGGTGCCAGGAATCTCTGTTCCGAATGGTTTTGCAAATGGTCTGCCGCTCGGGCTCCAAATCATCGGCAAGCATTTTGACGAAAGCACGGTCTACCGGGTTGCCTATGCGTTCGAACAGGCAACTGAATTTCATAAACAAAAACCGCAGTTGTAAGGGGTGAGAAGATTGAACTTTGAAACGGTGATTGGCCTGGAAGTACATGTGGAATTGAAAACTGACTCGAAAATTTTTTCAGCGAGTCCGAATCATTTTGGAGATGAACCGAACACGAACACAAGCGTAGTCGAGCTGGGGTATCCTGGTGTTCTTCCGGTGTTAAATAAGAAGGCAGTCGATTTTGCGATGAAAGCCGCGATGGCGTTGAACTGTGAAGTTGCTTCGGTTACGAAGTTTGACCGCAAAAACTATTTTTATCCCGATAATCCGAAAGCCTATCAAATTTCACAGTTTGATAAACCGATTGGCGAACACGGCTGGATTGAGATTGAAGTGAACGGGGAAAAGAAAAAAATCGGCATTACCCGACTCCATTTGGAGGAAGACGCCGGGAAATTGACTCACGAACAAGGCTATTCGTTGGTCGATCTCAACCGCCAGGGTACACCATTAATTGAAATCGTTTCTGAGCCTGACATCCGCACTCCGGAAGAAGCGTATGCATACTTGGAGAAGTTAAAGTCGATTATTCAATATACCGGTGTTTCCGATTGCAAAATGGAAGAAGGCTCACTGCGCTGTGACGCGAACATTTCACTCCGTCCTGCCGGCCAGGAACAATTCGGCACAAAAACAGAGCTGAAAAATTTAAACTCATTCAACTTTGTGCGCAAAGGACTGGAGTATGAGGAAAAGCGCCAGGAAGAGGTGCTTCGTTCCGGTGGCGAGATTCAGCAGGAAACCCGCCGTTATGATGAAGCAACAAATACAACGATACTAATGCGTGTCAAAGAAGGTTCGGATGACTATCGCTATTTCCCTGAACCGGATTTACTTGATGTTTATATCGATGACGAGTGGAAAGCGCGGATTCGCGCTGAAATCCCTGAATTGCCGGACCAGCGCAAAAAGCGCTACATCGAGGAATGGGGATTGCCTGCTTATGATGCCTCTGTGTTAACCGTTACAAAGGAAATGGCTGATTTCTTTGAAGCAACTGTGAATGCCGGTGCAGATGCAAAGCAAGCATCGAACTGGATTATGGGTGATGTCTCAGCCTACTTGAATGCCGAGCAAAAAGAGTTGGCAGAGACAGCACTGGCTCCTGAGGGCTTGGCAGGCATGATTAAGCTGATTGAAAATGGGACGATTTCTTCCAAAATAGCCAAGCAAGTATTTAAAGACCTAATTGAAACAGGCGGAAACGCAGAGAATATCGTGAAAGAGAAAGGGCTTGTCCAAATCTCTGATGAAGGGGCACTTCTCAAAATCATTCATGAAGTGCTTGAAGCAAATCCACAGTCGATCGAAGACTACAAAAATGGAAAAGCGAAGGCGATTGGCTTCCTGGTCGGGCAAATTATGAAAGCGACGAAAGGCCAAGCCAACCCGCCGCTCGTCAACAAGCTGTTAGTTGAAGAAATCCAAAAATATTGATCAAGCTATAACAGAAAAACGCTTAGGAATTCTAAGCGTTTTTTTCATCCATTACTTTAGAAAGTATAATTTTTAACAATCGAATTTAGCTCGTCACCTATCGCAGTTAAGCTGTCAGCTGATCTTGACATATTTGAAATAGCTTTGATTTGCTCGTCAACAGATGCGGTAATTTCTTCTGTAGAAGCAGCTGTCTCCTGGGAAATGGCAGATACGTTTTGAATGGATGCTGCAATACCCCCACTTTGAACGGTAATCGTATTAATTTCACTGTTTAACTGTTCAATAGCAGTAATTGTCTGTTGAACGGCTGTTTCGATTTCGGCAAATTCAGATTCTGTATTGCAAACAGCTTCGGTTAACTCAGTTGATAGTTGGATCGTTTCCGCCATTGTTAACACAGTCGCTTCCGTTTCTTGTTCGATTCCTAGAATCATATTATGAATCTGTTTCGCTGCCTGGTTTGACTCCTCAGCAAGCTTCCTTACTTCTTCTGCAACGACGGCAAACCCTTTCCCGTGTTCTCCAGCTCTTGCGGCTTCAATACTTGCGTTTAACGCAAGCAAATTCGTCTGCTTGGAGATGCCTTCAATTGATTGGGTGATTTGCGAAATATCCTGGATTTTATTATAAAGGCTTGTTATACCCATGCTTATCTTATCTGAGGCTTCCATCGACTGCTCGTTTGATTGCTTAAGCGAATTTATGATCAATTTACCATTTTTCGTGGCTTTGTCCGAGTGTAACGTAATTTCCTTTATAGCATGCTGCTGTTCATTCATTTTTTCAATCGATCCTGTTAGACTCTCAATGTTTCGGCTTGTTTCTTCAATGTCACTGGATTGCGATACCGTACCTCTTGAAATCTCTGACATCGCAACACCAATTTGCTCACTGCTTGCGCTTGTCTCTTCAGATACTGCTGAGAGCTCGGTTGCCGCGAATACAAGACTTGAACTGGTTTCTCGTAACTTTTCCATTTGGCTCTTAAGTCCTGCAGACATCCTGTTGAAGGAAATGCCGATCTGCCCGATCTCATCTTCAGATTCAGCCAACTTGGGAATATTCAGTTGCCCATTGGCAATTAGCAGGGAAGCGTCGGAAGCAGCACGTAACAATCGTATTTTTGGTCTGGCCATAAAGTGAAAAACAACAAGGCTTGCCACTGTGATGACGACCGTAATCATCAAGATTAATAATTTTAAATTGTCGATTCCGGCATAAAACTCGTCCGTATATGCGCCGACTCCGATATGCCAATCCCATGGCTCGTAATAAACCAAATAAGCCATTTTTTCACGCTCATTCTTTTCTTCAGGATTTGTCCATCCATATGTATAATAATGATCTTCAAGACTTTCAGCCCGTGCCGCTTTTAAAATATTCCGAATCACATATTCACCCGTGTTGTTCTTTGTATCATATTTATCTTCGCCGATTGGCAGAGAAGGGTGCATTTCAACACGAGCCTTGGAGTTATAGGCAAAAAGATAGCCTTCTTTCTTGTATAAAAATGGTGTCTTTGAAAAATCATACACTTTTTTGCCATCTTTCTCGATTTTAGGCCCATTGAAAATTTCTCTCGCCTTTTCTTTTGCCTGTTTAACTGTTATCTTGCCTGATTCCACATCTTCATTGAGCAATTCCAACGTTGGAATCGCCCCATCCGCCAAATGCTTTAAATCCAGCATGCCACTGTTCATGAGTTCTTTTTTAGCGAAAGTGTAGCTGATAACCCCGATGGAAGTGCTAATGACGATAATAATAATAGAAATTAATAATAATAACTTAACTGAGATTTTTTTAGAGAAATTTAATTTTCGAGTCACAAAAATACCTTCCTTTATCCCATTTATGTTGTAGATTTCTAATATATCTGAAGAAAATTTAATAAGTGACCAACAGGGAATGGGCTACTTTAATTAATTTTTCGTATTTTAATGAAAACGGATACGATATGATTATACCGCTTGGTTCGATATATAGGACTATTGTCACTAAAAGTTCGGTTTTTAATGAATAAATAGTTGTATTAAAAAGTAGTGAATAGAACTAATAAGATAATAGTTATCATTTATTGAAAGAATATTAAGATTTATTCGACAAATTCACTTAATATTTCCCAGGAAAAGAAGCGTGATCCAAAAAAACAAGCACGCCTTGACCCAATGATTGATATACTTGAAAACTTCACCAACTAGAGTCCAAATAAAAAAGGTTCACCCGTTTAGGATGAACCTCTTCATGTTTATTCACTTTTCAACAGCCTGATACTTTCCTCAAACTCTTTGTTAATTTCTTCATTGTTCTTATAGGTCAGCATGCTGACGACGACAGAAACGATCAGGTTAACAAGAAATCCAGGGACGATTTCATACAGTGTCTCGCCATAACCTGCCAGGGACCAGGCAATAACTGTTGCCGCTCCCGCAATCATTCCAAACAGAGCTCCCCAATTTGTCATCCTTCTCCAAAAGAGGCTTAAAAGGATTACAGGCCCAAAGGATGCTCCGAAACCAGCCCACGCATATGCAACGAGATCTAAAATGGTGTTGTCCTGTTCAAGGGCAAGAAGCGCGGCGACGATGGAGACGATCAGAACTGCCATGCGCCCGAAAAAGACGAGTTCCCTGTCAGTAGCACTTTTCCGTAATAACGCTTTATATATGTCTTCAGTTAAAGCACTTGATGTGACAATTAATTGCGAAGAAACGGTGCTCATAATCGCGGCCAGGACTGCGGCAAGCATAAATCCGGCAACGAGTGGGTGGAACAATATTTGCCCTAGCTGAATGAATACTGCCTCTGGATTTTCGAGTGTATACTCAGCATTTTGATTGAAAAAGGCGATTCCGACCAAAGCTGTAAATGCAGCTCCGAGCAATGAAAAAATCATCCAGTTCATTCCAATCAGGCGGGCACTCTTTGTTTCCTTCACAGATGTAATCGCCATAAAGCGGACAATAATATGGGGCTGGCCGAAGTATCCAAGTCCCCATGCCATTGCAGAGATAATTCCAATAAAAGTTGTACCTGTAAAGAAATTAAGCAATGTCGGATTGATGGTTCGAATCGTCGCAAACGTTTCTGCTGGCCCGCCCGTTTCAAAAAACGCAAAAATCGGAACAAGCAATAAGGCAATCACCATCATTAACCCCTGGATAAAGTCGGTATAGCTGACGGCAAGAAATCCGCCAAACAGCGTGTAGGCAACGGTAACTCCGGCAACAATAACCAAACCTGTATAATAGCTTAAGTCAAATGAGCTTTGAAAGAATACTGCGCCAGAAACGATGCCAGAAGAGACATAAAAAGTAAAAAAGATAAGAATAACGAGTCCTGAGACTATTCTAAGCAGGCGTGTATGATCTTTGAAGCGGTTTTCCAAAAAGCCGGGAATTGTAATTGAGTTGTTGGAAACTTGCGTATAAGTGCGAAGGCGCGGTGCAACAAACAGCCAGTTTGCGTAGGCACCCAGCGTCAAGCCAATGGCAATCCAAACGCTTGCCAATCCATCTAAATAAATGGCACCCGGCAGTCCCATCAGCAGCCATCCGCTCATATCAGCCGCTCCGGCACTCAATGCCGTAACAGCAGGACCAAGTGATCTTCCACCAAGCACGTAATCAGTTAAATTGCTTGTCCTGTGATAAGCATACCCGCCAATAAATAACATGCCGGCCATGTAAATGCTGATAGAAATCAGCTGTAATACATCATCAGACATTCGATGTCCCCCTTTGAATTATTGTATAAATAATTTTTATATACAAAATATTCTACCATTAATTTCTCATTACACGATAGCCCTTATTAATATAGTATTTTTTAATCTTATCCTTACTGAAAAGATCTTGCGTGCTCTTCGAAAAGCATCATCATATCTTCATATGTGTATGCATTGAAGAGCATTCCTTTATTATCAAAAATATAATAAAGAGGTTTATCAAAATCTTTATCGACAGCAAACGGTGACTCGGCCAAAACATGAATTTCGCTGATAACAGCCATTTTTTCATGTTCTCGTAATCTTTGCGGAGAGTCATCATTCTCATCCAAAATCATTAAGACAGAAAACTTGCGTTCTTCTTTAGCATACCAATTGGGACTGACAATCTCTATATCAAGGGTTTCGCTTAGCCACGTAATCAAAGCATTCGTATCAGCCGTGTTAAAAATGAGCTTTTCCTGATCGAAAATAAAATATGCCGGCAGACTCGGGGGAGGCGGAAGCTCGGGAAATTGGGAAATAAATTCATCCATATTCATTGCGGTTCCGTTCATTATCGTCTCGCTTGCAAGTTCGAACGGGAGGTTTACCCACATACTTTCTCCCGGAGGTTCTACCTGTAAAATAGACAGTGTCTCTTTCTGATCGGATAAAAACTCTTGATAGGAGACTTTTTTTTCAACTTCCGCATCAATAATGTACGTAGCCTCGCCTTTTGCCCATTCTACCTTGATTGCTTGCGTATATCTATCAGGACGATTCGGGAACGTAAATGTTCCGTTGTTCCACATGTAGCCATCCCAATATATTTCAAGTCCATACGGATCCCACCAGCCATAAGTAATGTTTTCCGGCTGTTCATCAAATTTAATCTTTAATTCAGATAAAGGATCAACGAGGACTGGCTTCTTCCCTTGAATAAGATCTCCCGGAGTGATGTCCTTGTTTTTTTCTTTCTGGTTGTTCCATCGATAAGGACCCAGCAGTGGCTTGAGTTCTTTGCCGTTAGCAGTAACAATTGGCAGCGGCGGTTTTTCTTCCTGGTAAAGCTTGTAACGGTCAAAGGCAAACATAATCCCTAAAGCAAGCAAAATGATTCCACCCCGCCATACCCATTTCTTTTTCACTTTTCAACCACCCCTTTGTCGAATATTAAAGTTTAGTCGCTAATTTATGGTTCAATATATGTCATGAACTTTTATACCTAAATTGTACCTTAAAAGCGGGAAATTTGACGGTAAAATTGTCAAATGGATATAGTGGTTATAAGTGATGATTTGAAATATTCTCAACAAAGCAAAGGAGTGAGCAAAATGGCATTAACAGAGTGGTTTGACAAAGGATTAACATATGAGCAGTACAGGCAGGGTATGGCGGTTAATGGAGAAGGGATGGACTCGATCATGGCCCGTTTTTCTCTTCCGGATCGGGAACAAGAGAAGCTTGCTAATGTAAAAACGGAGAAATTGCGAGCAATTGTCCTCACAGAAGACTGGTGCGGTGATGCGATGCTCAATAATCCGATCCTGATAAAAATTGCTGAAGAAGCCGGTATCGAAGTTCGATTCCTGCTGCGGGACAGCAATCTTAAGCTGATGGATCAGTACTTAACGAACGGCACAGCAAGGTCGATTCCCATCTTTATTTTCATTGATCAAAATGGGGCAGAAAAAGCAGTAT
Source organism: Bacillus sp. V33-4 (assembly GCF_002860225.1). Lineage (NCBI taxonomy): Bacteria > Bacillati > Bacillota > Bacilli > Caryophanales > Bacillaceae > Bacillus > Bacillus sp. V33-4. The sequence goes on along the minus strand of NZ_PGVC01000016.1, from coordinate 71,702 downwards.
GGGGTCCGCGTGCTCCTGAAATTCAAAAAATAGTGGATGAAGAAAGAGCCCAGTTGCCTGACAAGGAAGATCCCGATTTTAAAGAAAAGCAAAAAGGAATGATCGGCAGGTTGACAAAAGCTTATGTTGAAGATCAACAGATTTGGGAAACGGTGGCACGCAGCATTGTCCATACATTGACCGGAGATTAAGTAAAGGAGATGGAGAACATGCCATGGCATCACAATGCTGTGACCGAGTTGTTGGGCATTACCTATCCAATCTTTCAGGCGCCGATGGCTGGCGGAATTACGACAGTTCAACTTGTCAGTGAGACATCCAACCAGGGCGGACTTGGGAATCTCGGTGCCGGCTATTTGACAGCGTTACAAATGCGGCAGGATATTGAACAAATAAAACAAGCAACGACAAAACCATTTGGAGTGAATTTATTTGTTCCGCCAGCTAATCTTTATGCAGAATCCGCTCGTGTAGAGGCTATAAAGAGGCGCTTAAACAAATTTAAAGAACTGCTTCAAATAGATGGGGAGTTCCCGGAATTAACGAAGGATTATCCCGGCCTTTTTAACGAGCAAGTAGAGGAAGTGTTACGCGCAAAGGTTCCGATTTGCAGCTTTACTTTCGGCATCCCTGATCAAGCAATTTTAAAAGAGATTAAAAAGACTGGAGACATATTGATTGGAACAGCCACGAATGTGAAAGAAGCGATCGAGTGGGAAGAAGCAGGAGCAGATGTCATCATCGCACAAGGCAGCGAAGCCGGCGGGCATAGAGGGACATTTGATACGGAGAACAAAGGGATTGTCGGGCTGATCGCTCTTGTTCCACAAATCGTTGATGCGGTGCGTGTTCCTGTGATCGCAGCAGGTGGCATCATGGACGGCAGGGGGATTGCGGCCGCGCTTCTTCTTGGAGCAAAGGGTGTGCAACTTGGAACTGCCTTTATACCGTGCGCAGAAAGCGGTGCCGCTCCGGTTTATAAAGAGGCGGTTTTAGAAGGAACGGAAGATAACACCGTCCTGACGAAAACTTTTTCCGGAAGGCTTGCGCGAGGGCTCAGCAACACTTTTATCGAAGAAATGGAAGCTGCAGGTGAAGGACCGCTGCCGTTTCCTCTTCAGAATGAGCTGACCGGGTTAATCCGCAAGCAGGCGGGTGCCTTAAAGAATAAAGAATACATGTCTCTCTGGGCTGGCCAGGGAGTGAGAATGGCAAAACGGGAAACGGTCGCTTCCTTGCTTGCCAGGCTTATAAAAGAAACGAATGCAGCCATAGAACTGTTTAAATAAGGAAAGGACGCAGCTGTCCTTTCTTTATTGTTTCTTAGCTAATGAGTCGATTCGGTCATTTTTTAAATTTTTATCATTGATTTTTGGTTCTGTTTTATTATTGAAATTGCGAATGTTCGTTCGGTGCAGGAATAGAAGAAAGAAAGTAAAAAGTGCAAATATAATTGAATGTTCGACATTTCGTTCCATGATTGAATAAATAAACAAGGAAATTCCGACGGACAGGGATCCGAAAAATACATACTTTGTTAAAGCAATCGTCAGAAAAAATGCTATATATGCAGTGAGAAACATCCAGGCATTCGCTACGAGAAGTGCACCTGCCGTGGTTGCAATCGCTTTGCCGCCCCGAAACCCGGCAAAAATGGGAAAGCAATGGCCGATGACCGCGATAAGGCCCATGTAAAGGGGATCAGCCTCAACTGCAAACAAAGTTGGAAGAAGTGCCGCTGCCGCACCTTTGCCTACATCGATAAGCAAAACAATCACAGCCGCTTTTTTACCAAGCACCCTAAAAGTATTGGTGGCGCCCGGGTTGTTGCTGCCGTAATCACGAATGTCAATTTTAAAAAACCATTTTCCGATGAGCAATGCTGTTGGAATAGAGCCTAATAAATAGGCAATGATGCCGAATAACACAATCATCTGTTTGCCATCCTTTTTGTGTAGTTATATGAACGTTTTTTCTTCACTTATCATATTTCTATAGATGACGATGCCTCCTTCCGTACTCGAAAGAAAATCTAACATACTCCGTTATTGTTTTCATTAGCATTCTACCATATAATGTCTCTATTAACAGCGTTATTCATAATATTTAGAAAAATAAGGTGGTTAAGTGATGGAAAAAGTTAATTTTGGAACAGTAGCAAAAAGCTATGCTCGTTCCCGCAATGATATTCCGAACACCTTTTTTGAGAGCCTGCAGCTGCGCAATGTGAGTTTTGAAGGCAAGAAAGTGGCCGATATCGGCTGTGGCTCGGGAACATTGACGAGAAAATTAATGCTTAGAAAGGCGGATGTTATCGGTATTGACCCGTCAGAGGAGCTGCTTAAAGAGGCAGCTGCCATTAATAAAGACAATTATTTAAATGTATCCTATAAAAAAGGGACGGCAGAAGCAACCGGTTTGGGCGAGGGTGAATACGATATTGTTACTGTGATGCGCGCCTGGCATTGGTTTGATCGGGAGGCTGCTTTAAAAGAGATTAATAGAATTCTTAAAAAAAGAGGGACACTCATTGTTGCTGACTCCGGTTTTACATCCGGCCATCCTGTTGTTGAAAGTACATTTGCGGTGATTAAAAAATATTTGAAAGATGGTTTAAAACCGCCCGGTTCGAAAGGACAATCAAATCAGCGAATAAATGGCTTCCCGGTCGAGTGGTTTGAAGAATGGCGCTTAAATAGCTTTGAACTGAGGGACTTTTATAAATTCGATTATACAGTCACATTTTCAAATGAGCAATGGATCGATAGAGTCGAATCTGTATCATGGCTGGCGGGAATGAACGATTCTGAAAGACAGGCAGCATTATTGGAGCTTTCCGGTACAATTGAAAAACAGTATGGAGAAGAAGCAACCCATGCAATTGGCCACTCCTGTTATATTTGCATATTGAGGAAACAGGGTTAAGGTAATGAAGCTTCAGGATAGGATAATAATTAGAAAAATGCAGATTGAAGATTTTCCTGCTATGGCAAGATGGCTCAGAACACCGGTAGTGCTCGAGTTTTATGGAGGAGTGGAAAATCCGTTTACTCTCGAAATGACCGTGCCACTGCAAGAAGCATATACATCTGCATATTCAAGTTCGATATGAGAAATTTGTCTATGTGGAGTAACAGAAGTGTCATCCACTTTCTGGCGTCCGTCCGTTCCAAGAACTTCTTGCGTGGAAATTGTTCCCGGGGTGGTGATCTGATCATTAATTACCTTTCCGGTTCCTAAATCAATCGTAGGCTTATTTGGGTCTTTTTTCAGATTACGTTCAGGCAAAACTTGACCTGTTCCCTTTTTAGATTTTGAATTGAAATTAGACCTAGAACCCAATTCCTTGCTGTATTCCTCGTAGCTAATGACGTACCCTTTTGATGAGACTAAATCGTAGGAGCTATTTACTGTGGATTCTTTGGAGTGTTTGCTTTCTGATAAAGCTGTACTTGCAGAGCTGGCCAGTGGTGTAACGCTAAATAAACTAATCCAATCATTGTTGCAAAAAATCTTTTTACAAATTTTTTCCTCATTTGTTTGAATATTACAATAATACTATACTATCTATCATTACCAATGTCTACCATAAACTAAGAAAAAATTTCTATAAAATTTTAATTCTCGATTTTTTCGATTCTAGTGACTACAACTTGCGGTGGATCGGATTCTAAAATTTTGCTCCACCCCACTTCAACCTTCTGACCGAATTTTATGTGATTAGGACGCTCTTCTACAACTAGCAACATGATGTCTTCATATTTTTTTTGTAGTTCTTTAAGCGGCAAGTTGATATCCTGTATATTAAAATTCTCATCGCGGACTAATATAGTTCTCTCAGAGTCTCTGATAAAAACAATATAACCTTGAATTTGACTCCCCTCAGTATGCTGTTCATTCGCAAGATCATTTTCATTTTCAACATGTTTTTCACCACAACCAGTTAACGTAAATCCCAGAGCTAAGAATACTATCAATAAGATATGTTTCATTTTCCTCAACTCGCTTTCTGTAACGTTATTAGTCCATCATACCATAATTTGGTTATGCGTTCTTTATGATGAAAACGATCGGTGAATGTTAATTTCTAATGTGAAACGAATGTGAGATAATAACAGTGGTTATGATGTGAATACATTCTGGAGCATAGGTATCGCATATATGATAATGGGCTCTTTCCTATTATGACAGGATTATTCTTGATGTGAATGTCGATAATAAAAGAGCAATTCGTTGCTATGAAAAATGCGGTTTTGTGAAGGTGAAGCTTATTCAAAGCGGAGCAAGCTGGCTGATGAAGTATAAGGTATAAGAAGAGCATCGTCCTGCAAACTCGATGCTCTTTGTTTCTTTTAATAGATTTACTAAAATATTATTTTTATTTCTCCCAAAGTTCAATCCACCTTCCGTCGGGATCAGCAATCCAAATAAAGGTTCCGTATTCGCTGACTTCTGGCTCCTTTAAAAGCGGTACACCAATCTTTAAAGATTAAGTCATGATATAAAAAGTTTTTTCGGTTATTCATTGAATTTCAGCTGTAAAACGACCAGAATAATAAATAGATTGATTTCTTGTTTTATTGTGAGCAAAAGGGGCGACCAATCAATGACCACTAAACTTTATTATCAAGATCCATATTTTAGAACCTTTGCAACGAGAGTAACGAAGCAGGCAAACGATGACGCAGGCAATTGGTTTGTTGTCGTTGAAGAAACAGCTTTTTATCCAACAGGCGGGGGCCAGCCGCACGATGTGGGTACCCTTGATGGAGTAACTGTCTTGAATGTCGAAGAGATTGATGGTGAAATCCGCCACTATGTTGATGGGTCTCTGCCTTTGCACGAGGAAATCAAAGGTGTGATTGATTGGCAAAGGCGCTTCGATCATATGCAGCAGCATGCCGGCCAGCATATTTTATCAGCCGCCTTTGAAGAACTGTTTGATTTTGAGACGGTCAGCTTTCATCTTGGCAAGGAATTGTTGACGATTGATCTCAATATTGAAGAACTGACAGAACAAGCGGCAAACGAAGCAGAAAAGCGTGCCAATCAAATCATTCTCGAAAACCGCCCAATTGAAACGAAGTGGGTGACTGAAGAGGAGCTTTCACAATTTCCTCTTCGAAAGCAGCCGACAGTAACTGAAAATATTCGCCTTGTCATTATTCAAGATTTTGACTATAACGGCTGTGGCGGGACTCATCCAAAAGCAACCGGCGAGGTTACTGCAATTAAGATTTTGGGTTGGGAGCGACAGCGAAAGAGAATCCGCATCCAATTTGTTTGCGGAAATCGAGTTCTAGACCAGCTTTATAAAAAAGAACAGACCATCCGCCAACTCTGCCAGCTGTTAAACGCCCCGGAACAAGAATTGCCTGCGGCTGCCAGACGCCTGCTTGAATCAGGAGCAGAAAAGGACAAGTCCTTGCAGGAAATACGTGAGACGCTGCTCCGGTTTGAAGTGAAGGATCTTCTTGAACAAAGCAAAAAGCTGATTGCAAAAGTTTACCAAAATAGAACCATCCAAGAACTACAAATGCTTGCGCGCTTGCTTACAGCAGAAAAGGATGAACTTACGATTTTATTGGTAACAGAAAACGATAGCCGGCTTCAGCTCGTTTGTGCAAGGGGCTCGCAGGAGACTGCCAATATGAAGCAGATCATTGCCGATGTGCTGCCAATCATCGCTGGAAAAGGCGGGGGCAATGAAGCGTTGGCTCAGGGTGGCGGCGAAGCGTTGGTATCAGGTCAGGAGCTACTGGACATTTTATTAGACAAAGTAAAATAAGGGGACAGTTCCGCGGTGCGTTAAACTGCTGCGGAACTGTCCCTAAATTTTTTTTATTTTGGCTGTAGGGGTAATCCGCTTTCGTTTCGTCTATTATTGTGTGAATCAGAAAGGGGGGGAGAGAGATTACAGATCAGGTTCTTATTGATAAGGTCAAGGGAGGCAGTGATCATGCATTCCGGCTGATTGTTGAAAAATATCGCAATGATGTGTTCCGGACCGCCTTTGCAGTATTGCGGGACCAGAAGGAAGCTGAAGATGCCGCCCAGGAAGTTTTTTTGAAAATCTACCTGTCTCTCCCCCACTATGAGAATCAGGGCTTTAAAACATGGCTAACGAGAATTGCCGTTAACCATGCCATCGATGTAAAAAGAAAGCAAGTGCGCCGGCGTGAAGATGTAATGGATCTGGTTGATGACTTGAATCCGGGCCACCCTTCCAGTGTAGAGATTGAGGTTATTACAAGGGAGAGACGCGATCTTGTCAGGAAAAGGCTTCACGAACTCCCGGAAAATTATCGGGACGTAATTTATGGCTTTTACATAGAAGAAAAAAGCTATCAAAAAATGGCAGAAGAACAACATGTCCAGGTGAAAACGATTGAAACAAAGTTATACAGAGCACGCCAGTGGATTAAAGCACATTGGAAGGAGGACGATTTTTCATGAACCATTTTTCGATAGAAGACTGGAAAAAATATCTGAAAAACGAAATAAGCGATGATGTCCGCGGGACATATGAAAATCATCTCTACTCCTGCGACCAATGTCTGGATCTATACATGCGCGCTTTATCTGAAGATGAAGCGGCATTACCGGCGATCGAAGCTGAAACGGACTTTACCAATGTCGTGATGAAGTCAATAGCCATCGTCAAACAGGGATCGCAACAGGAAAAACAACCTGTTAAGAGAGAAAAAAGGTATTATCAGACAGCAGCATTCCATTATGTTCTCGCAGCAGCGATGACGTTGTTGTTGATGGCAACGGGTGTATTCCAATCTGTTACGCGCTATACGGATACAGTCCAAAACACTAATTTTCAAGAAAAGCAGCCTTCAATTACGGAGGGAATTATGGATAGAACATTTACTTGGCTAGATTCTTTTGAAATGAAAAACAAGGAGGCGAATAAATAATGAAAAAAAATCCTCTGATTGCGTTTTTGCTGGCATTTTTCCCTGGAGGAGGGCTTTTATATTTAGGTAAAATACTAAGGGGTATTTTTTACACTGTAGCGGTTCTTGGCTTACCGATGTTTGCCTTCGTGATGATCAGTGTCAGCTATAATGAATCATTTATTGTGTTTGCGCTGGCTGGGCTATTGGTTTACATTGTGAATTTTATTGACACAGCGATTACAGCGTCAAAGCTTTATAAACAGCCTGCTCAATTTGAAGAAAATAAAAAGCTCAGTTCTAATGAAGAATCGGAACGCTTTTTTACGATTATCCTATCTTTTGTCCCCGGTGTCGGACATTTTCAACTCGGATTGATGAACCGGGGGCTGACATTGCTGGCAGCTTTTCTCGGGCTCGGAGTGATGGTGCTGTTTGTATCCATTCTTACCGGGCGCAGCGAATTTCTTGTTTTTCTACTAATTGCTCCTGTTATCTGGTTTTATGGTTTTTTTGATGCGATTCAGCAGCTGAATAAAAAACAGCGTGGTGAAGAGCTGATTGACAGGACGATTCTTGAAGATTTTGAATTGAGAAGAGAAGAGGGAAAAAAGAGCAAAGCAATTGCGACGTTTCTATCAATTTTTCCAGGGGCCGGCCATCTTTATCTTGGTTACCAGCGCCGGGGCGTCCAATTGATGGCAGCCTTCCTGTTTTCGATGTATATTCTCGATGTTTTAAGGCTGGGGATCTTCCTGTTCCTCATTCCGATTATCTGGTTTTACAGTTTTTTTGACGGTATGCAAAAAGCAACCCGTTACGGGGAAGGCCCGATCGAGGATATTCCGATCATTTCTTATTTCATTAACCATCAAAAATGGGTCGGAATCGGCCTCGTTGTGCTTGGCTTATATTACATGACCACGCATATGATACTTCCGGCTCTTTCACCGATGCTTTATGACATGATCGATATTGATTTACAGTATTGGTTTGACCGTTATTTCCAGACAGCCATCGTTTGCATTCTGCTGATTGGCGGGGGAATCAGGCTGCTGCTCGGGAGCAAACCGGCTAAAGAGGAGGTATCGAAATGAGAAAAATCGACAAAGGGAAAGCAGGAAAAATGTTGGCAGGGGTGCTTTTGCTCGGTGGAGGACTCGGGCTGCTGCTGAATGCTAATCGGAGAAAGCAGGTGGAGAAATGAGAACTTGGCGTGTCGGAACTTTTTCTATGGGAGCATCGCTTCTGTTCCTCGGGATTTTTTTGTTAGTCTCGAGAATATTCGGGTATAGCTTAATGAATATCATGATGGCCTGGTGGCCGACCCTGCTCGTTGTCCTCGGCCTTGAAATTCTCTTGTTCTTGATTCTGACCAAGCAGGAAAAGCCTTATTTAAAATACGATTTCTTGAGTATTTTGTTTGTAGGCTTATTGGGAACAGCAGGTATTGGTTTTGCGGTTTTAAGCTCAACCGGATTGATCGAAAAGGTAGAAGAAACCCTCAGTCGCCAAGAAAAAACATTGGATCTTCCCGGCTTTTCGCAAAACGTTGAGGGAGAAATAAGTCGGGTTGTTGTCGAAACCGAAAATTTCCCAATTACGATCGAAGGAACGACGGAAAGAGAAATTTCGATTTTTGGGAAATACCGCGCCCATCTCGGGAAAAATGAAGTATTGGTTGAGGATGTCGAGGATTACCTATCGGTCCAGAAAAAAGGGGATTCTTTGTATGTGAGTATTAAAGGCCTTCCAAGTGAAACAGGGCCATTCGAACAGTACACATCACTGGACGTAACCTTGCTGGTTCCAAACGACTTAAAGCTGGAGGTTGCCGCTAATGAAAACGAGGTTACGATGAAGCCGCGCACTTTGCAAAACGATTGGAGCATCGATCGTGCGTCTTCGGTAGCCGTTCATTTGCAGGAGAACAGCGACATTAATTTATCTGCTGTAGGAGTCCAGGAGCTCAACAGCACGGGCCATGAGTGGCAGGTTTCCAGTCCCGAGAATCAGGAATCTGCGGGTGACCCAGCTAAGGAATATACAGAACCTAACAAAAACGGTTCTCTTAAAATGGGCGAAGGAACGCATCGCCTCAATATTATGAATACGTACAGTGTTAGTCTGAATAGCTTGCCATAGCTCTTACAGTGTAAGGGCTCTTCTTTTTTGAAAAGCTAAACATATAGAACGATATTCCAGAAACCGGGTCGAAACATTTGGTAAAAAGAGTTCACAAGGGGTAAAATGATCTTTAAGTTACTCCAAAAAATGATTAGCAAATCATTGCTTTCCAGGGTGCAGTTAAGCTATCATGTTAAAAGATGGAAGCGCTATAATTGACTATGTTATGTTTTGATATTCTAAAAGTAGGATGATTCAGTATGAAACGTGCAAGAATTATTTATAATCCAACTTCAGGCCGGGAGTTATTTAAAAAGCATTTAGCCGAAGTGCTGCAGAAGCTGGAAACAGCAGGCTATGAGTCTTCATGCCACGCGACAACTAGTGAGGGAGATGCAACGGCAGCGGCGCGAATAGCGGTCGAGCGCCGGTATGATTTAGTCGTCGCTGCGGGCGGAGATGGAACCATTAATGAAGTCGTCAACGGAATGGCTGAGCAGGAATACCGGCCGAAGCTTGGAATTATCCCGATGGGAACGACGAATGACTTTGCCCGGGCTCTTCATATTCCGCGTGACGTCGAAGCGGCTGCTGATATTATAGTCAAAGGGGATACGATCCCGGTTGATATCGGCAGAATGAATGAAAAATACTTTATTAACATTGCCGGCGGGGGACGCCTGACCGAGTTAACTTATGAAGTCCCGAGCAAATTAAAAACAATGCTCGGCCAGCTTGCCTATTACTTAAAGGGGATGGAAATGCTGCCATCGATTCGTGCTACCGACATCAGTATCGAATACGACGGAAGGCTGTTTGAAGGAGAAGCGATGCTGTTTCTTGTTGGCCTGACAAATTCAGTTGGAGGCTTTGAAAAGCTGGCACCAGATGCTTCGATTAATGACGGACTGTTTACACTCCTGATCTTGAAAAAGACGAACCTGGCCGATTTTATCCGCGTTGCAACACTGGCGATTCGCGGTGAACATGTCAATGATGCCAATGTCATTTATACGAAAGCAAGCCATATTAAAGTTCATTCAGCGGAGAAGCTGCTCCTTAACCTCGACGGAGAGCTGGGCGGAGAAGCGCCGGCCGAGTTTGAAAACCTTTATCGCCATTTTGAAGTGTTTGCGCCGCTTGATCAGATACGCCCAAATGATCGACCATAACAAACTAAAGCAAAAAGATTTTAAAAACAAGGCATACGATGACCTTGTTTTTTTGTTTATTCCAATCTCTAAAACCTCATCTCCCTAAAATGCCGGAGAAAGTTGGAATGTTGCCTGTCCCCTTCGTTCAGGAAAATCGGGCAATTTTGAAGGGATAGGCACAGGGATAAGCGAATATATTAGCAGCGGTGCAAAATCGGATTTGAAATTTTATGTTTAGCAATTAAAGAAAATTATAAAACTGATAAAGGGAGAGGTGCGGTTGGATGAAAGCTTTTATCAATATTGATTATACATACGATTTTGTTGCAGAAGATGGAGCACTTACTTGCGGCAAGCCTGGGCAGGAAATTGAAAACAAAATTGTTTCCTTAACAAAAGAGTTCATTGAAAACGGTGATTTGGTCGTGCTTGCGATTGATGTTCATGATCTCGGCGATACATATCACCCGGAAACAAAATTTTATCCCCCCCACAACATTCGAAATACTAAGGGACGAGACTTATACGGGGAACTGGATAATGTGTTCAAAGAACACAAACACAAAGATCATGTGCTTTACTTTGATAAAACGAGATACTCTGCTTTTGCCGGAACGGACCTGGAAATAAAGCTGCGCGAACGCGGCATAACAGAAGTGCACCTTGCCGGGGTGTGTACGGATATTTGTGTGCTGCATACGGCGGTTGATGCTTATAACAAAGGCTTTAACATTACTGTTTATAAAGATGCGGTTGCATCTTTCAATGAAGCCGGGCATGAATGGGCACTGGGCCATTTTGAACATTCGCTTGGCGCAAAGGTGTTATAAAAATGGAGGGAACGGAATGAAACATATATATAACGATGACAGTCTGGCGCTTCATACCGATTTGTACCAAATCAACATGGCGGAAGCGTATTGGCGTGACAAAATGCATAACCGGAAAGCGGTATTTGAGCTGTTTTTTCGTAAGCTGCCATTTGGCAACGGCTATGCTGTTTTTGCCGGGCTCGAGCGAGTTATTCAATATATGCAAAACTTCCGGTTTGCTGAAAGCGATCTTGAATATTTAAAAGAAGAAGCCAAATACGATGATGATTTTCTCGACTATTTGCGAAATTTGCGCTTCACTGGAACGATCCGCTCGATGAAGGAGGGTGAACTGGTTTTCGGCAATGAACCGATTCTCCGGGTAGACGCGCCACTCGCGGAAGCCCAGCTGATTGAAACAGCGCTCCTTAACATTATCAACTATCAAACTTTGATTGCGACAAAAGCTTCACGTGTGAAGCATGTAGTCGGCGATCAAACAGCAATGGAATTTGGCACAAGGCGGGCGCAGGAAATGGACGCGGCAGTCTGGGGAACGAGGGCTGCTTATTTGGCTGGCTTCCAGGCAACAAGCAACGTGCGCGCCGGGAAAATGTTTGGTATCCCGGTCGCAGGGACTCATGCCCACTCGCTCGTCCAGGCATATCGGGACGAATATGAAGCATTCCATACATACGCAAGCGCCCATAAAGACTGTGTATTTTTAGTGGATACATATGATACGCTTCGTTCCGGTGTGCCAAATGCGATTAAAGTAGCAAGGGAGCTTGGTGATAAAATCAATTTTAAGGCGATCCGCCTTGACAGCGGCGACCTTGCTTACCTATCCAAGGAAGCGAGGAAAATGCTCGATAAAGCAGGATTTACTGAAACGAAAATTGTCGCTTCAAGCGATCTTGATGAATATACAATTATGCACTTGAAGGCGCAGGGAGCGGAGATTGATAGCTGGGGAATTGGAACGAAGCTGATTACCGCTTATGACCAGGCCGCTTTAGGAGCTGTCTATAAAATTGTCGCGATAGAAGATGAGAACGGGAATATGACCGATTCGATTAAAATTTCCGGCAATCCGGAAAAAGTGACAACTCCCGGCCTGAAAAAAGTCTATCGGATTATTAATAACGATAACAATAAATCAGAAGGCGATTATATCGCGATGGAAGATGAAAATCCTCAAGAAGAAGAGCGGTTGAAAATGTTTCACCCGGTCCATACGTACATCAGCAAGTTTGTCACCAATTTTACAGCAAAAGACCTTCATGAAGACATATATGTAGATGGCCAGCTTGTCTATGAGCTTCCATGCCTGGAAGAATTACGCGAGTACGCAGCCGAAAATCTCTCCCTGCTCTGGGACGAATACAGAAGAACTTTGAATCCTGAAGAATACCCTGTCGATTTAAGCCAAAAATGCTGGGAAAATAAAATGCGGAACATTGATGAAGTGAGAGAGAAAGTGAACAAGATAACAGAAGAGTAATTTGTGCAACGAAAAAATGAGCCGATCAGGCTCATTTTTTTGATTTACGCAATCCAGATTCGGGAGCAACATGCAGTTCCTTTTCTTTGAACTGATTATCCACTATCATCATTTCTCGGCAGCTGATTTTGTTCCGTTGTTGGACTCCCATATAGATCATTAATCTCTTTGACTACTTCGTCCAAAAATTCATCAGATAACAAGGGATAGTTTTCTTTATGCATCAAAATACTCCTATCGTATATTGATATAATAAACTATTTTTTGCCTGAAGAATTTATATTATACACAACAACATAATCTTTCTATTCTGGGGTTTAATTTTTTCATTTACTTTTCTGCAACACAGGAGTATCATAATCAGCAGTTTCATATTTCTAAATCGCTGAAACCAGATGGTGCGGGGGAACCGATTTTTTGGGTTGTTTCATAATCCAAGGGGTGAATCCTATAACAGGAAGGGCTACTCAAGGTCCGAATCCGACAGCTAACCTCGTAAGCGTTAATGAGAAGGAAGGTGGAGCTTGTACGACAACAAAACTGATGTCTGCAGGTCTATTATCTTATGGCTTGTGGGCGTTTTTTTATTTTTAGAGTCTAGTTTTGCCTGAGATTTTTTATTGCATAACAGGGAAAAATAAATTATACAACTAGTCGGCGGTGAAAATCAGTGATTTCTTCTATAAAAAGACTTTTAATTGGACGACCGTTAAAATCAACTGAATTAGGGGAACAGAAGCTTAACAAAACTAAAGCGTTGGCGATCCTTTCTTCTGACGCGTTATCATCAGTTGCATACGGTCCGGAGCAAATATTGATTGTTCTCGTTACAGTTGGTGCTGCAGCTTTCTGGTATTCGATTCCTATCGCAGTTGGCGTATTAATTCTGTTAACGGCACTAATTTTGTCATATAGGCAAATTATCTTTGCTTATCCCCACGGCGGGGGCGCATATGTGGTCTCCAAGAAAAATCTAGGTGTAAATCCCGGGTTAATCGCTGGGGGTTCCTTGTTGGTGGACTATATTTTGACTGTAGCGGTAAGCGTTTCTGCGGGGACGGATGCGATAACATCAGCGTTCCCGAGCCTGTATAGCTATAATGTTTCCATAGCCATTGTATTTGTTATATTTATTACAATCTTGAACTTGAGAGGTGTAACGGAATCAGCTTCGGTTTTAGCCTATCCAGTTTATTTATTTGTTCTAGCGTTATTCATATTAATTGGTGTGGGTATATATAAGATTGTAACGGGACAGGTTTCACCCGATTTGCATACACCGATTGGAGCGCCAGTAGCAGGGATCAGTTTATTTATCCTCCTCAGAGCATTTGCGTCAGGTAGTTCTGCTTTAACCGGGGTTGAAGCCATTTCCAATGCAATCCCGAACTTTAAAGATCCAGCCCCTAATAATGCTGCTAAAACATTAATTGCGATGGGTGTCTTACTTGCTTTGTTGTTTTCGGGAATTGTATATCTGGCTTATTATTATGGAGTTGCTCCAAGCGGAGAGGTAACAGTTGTCTCACAGATTGCAGAAGAGACTTTTGGCCGAAATTTCATGTATTTCTTCATTCAAGGAACGACAGCATTGATCTTAATCCTTGCCGCCAATACTGGCTATTCCGCTTTCCCTTTACTGGCAGTGAACCTTGCCAAGGATAAATTTATCCCAAGAATGTTTACAATTAGAGGAGACCGATTAGGCTACTCCAATGGAATTATCATTCTTGGACTTTTTTCTATCATCTTAATTATTGCGTTTAAAGGTCAAACTGAACACCTGATCCCGCTTTATGCCGTTGGTGTGTTTATTCCATTCACGTTGTCCCAGACAGGAATGATGGTGAAGTGGCTTCGTGAAAAGCCTCAAGGCTGGATCGCGAAATTCGTTATTAATTCAACGGGTGCCGTGATCAGCTTTACAGTCACAATCATGTTCTTTTTAACTAAATTTTCACAGGTATGGCCGGTGCTAATCTTCATACCTGTTATCGTGTATGTCTTTCATAGAATCAGAAATCATTATGAAGCAGTGGGAGACCAACTTCGGCTTACGACTTGTGAGCCTTCTGTACCAATTGAAGGGAATGTTATTATTGTTCCTGTCGCAGGGATTACTCATGTGGTGGAGAACTCATTAAACTATGCAAAATCTCTGTCAGCCGACCAAATTATTGCCGTTTACGTTGCTTTTGAAAGGGAAGACGAGAAAAGGTTTGAAGAAAAATGGAAGAAATGGCAACCTGATATTAGGCTGGTAACCCTGCACTCGCATTACAGAAGCATCATTCATCCATTGACGAAATTTGTTGATATTGTTGAACATAAAGCGCGGGAAGCGAATTATCAGGTCACAGTCATCATTCCACAATTCATTCCTAAGAAGGGCTGGCACAATATCCTTCACAACCAATCAAGTTTACTGATTCGCGCCTTCTTGCTGTACCGGAGAAACGTTGTTGTCACGACTGTACCTTATCATTTAAAAAAATAATGCGGATGGTGGCTTTACTTCATGTAGAGCTGCCTTTTATTATGTAACGGAACAGGACAATTTAATAAGAAGAGTTCTTTTATAAAATTTATGACTATTTAATCAGGATGGAACATCTGTAATCACAGTACATAATAAGGAACGAACGATGGAGCATACTTATAAAGATGAGAAAATTTTAAGGGAGGCAGGAATTATGTCGCTTTGGCTTATATATGCGCTTCTTGCAGCGATATCGGCTGCTTTGGTCAGTATATTTGGAAAAATTGGATTGCAAAACATTGACCCGAATACGGCTACCGCAGTAAGAGCGATCATCATGGCCGTGTTTTTGATTGGCGTTGTTGCCTTTGAAGGGAATTTACAGAAGATACCGGAGATCATCAATCAAAAGCGGACATTTATGTTTATCATTCTCAGCGGCATCGCCGGGGCTACATCCTGGTTGTTCTATTTCATGGCGCTCAGGGTCGGAAAGGTGTCCCAGGTGGCGCCCATTGATAAACTGAGTGTCGTTCTCGCCACCGTTTTGGCGATCTTGTTCCTTGGTGAAAAAATAAGTCTGTTAAATGGATTGGGCGTTGCGCTTATTGCGATCGGAGTCGTTTTAACAGCATTGAGTTAATCTGATAAAATGTAGGGATTGTTGGAGCTGTCAATTTGGGCAGCTTTTTACTCATTCAAAATAATTTGAATGATAAACTTAAGTTGAATACAAATGGGGCATGACTATGTGCGCGAACTTGTTAAATCAGGATTATTAGTTTTAACCGATACGAGAGACAATGGCGGGATCCTTGAAAAATATTATTGCCGGTTGCCAAAGATTTTCGCATTCGTTTGCACGATATTGAGGAAGCGGACGAAGGGGACAATCACAAATTAAATATTGTCAGAAAAACAATCAATGACTTTCGCGACCAATATTTAAGATCACTTAGCAAATTAGCAGATGAGGACGTTGATCAACAGCTCTTTTTTGCCGGGCAGTTAACCTTAAACGATCAAGAAGCTGCAATGCTGAAAAGAGAATTAATGGCAGTCATAAAACCTGGCAGGAAAAGAAAAATGAAGAAACCATGAACGCAAACATCAAAAGATATGGAGCTGTACTTTCTTTATACAAAAAAGAGGACCAGGAGGATCAACGAGTGGGGACAAATGGATTTAGAACATTTTTATTCATTTGGTTAGGACAATTGGTGTCGATCGTTGGATCAGGGTTAACGGCATTTGCACTAGGAGTGTGGGTTCTAGAGGAAACTGGGTCTGTGACGATGTTTTCACTCATTCTTTTGTTTTCCACATTTCCCGCGATTGTTTTTTCACCATTTGCCGGAGTAATCGTCGATCGTTTCGATAGACGGAAGGTGATGATCATTAGCGATTCAATAGCTGGTCTCGGAACTTTATTGATATTTGCGTTATACAGCACAAATTCGCTAGCCATCTGGCATTTATACATCATCCTGTCGATCTCTTCAGTGGCTAGTTCGTTGCAGTTCCCCGCTTATCAAGCGGCCGTCTCGACATTGGTTTCCAAGGCGCACTTAGGGAGAGCAAGTGGAATGGTCCAAATAGCAGAATCGGTCTCACTCGTTATTTCTCCGATTTTGGCGGGCGTTCTTTTTAAGCTTATCGATCTGCATGGCATTGTTATTGTTGACTTTTCCACCTTTCTCGTTGCTTTATTTACACTGTTATTCATCAGAATCCCAACTCCAGCAAATAGTGATGAAAAGGAAAAATCGAACAAATCGATGTTACAGGAAGCAGCCTTTGGTTGGCGATATATTATAGAACGTCCAGGTCTTAAGTGGCTGTTGGTTTTCTTTGCAGTCTCCAATTTTCTTTTAGGTTTTTATAATATTTTGCTGCAGCCATATGTATTATCTTTTACAGATGAAACTGTACTTGGAATGGTAATCTCTTGTCTTGGCATTGGAATGCTGTTAGGTGGTCTGTTAATGAGCGTATGGGGTGGGCCACAGAAACGAATAAGAGGACTTTTAGGCTTTGGGTTTCTCTCAGATCTGGCCCTTGCAGTTGTTGGTTTAAAAGGATCTGTCATTGTAGTTGCAACTTCTAATGCAGTCGCGTCGTTTTTTATGCCTATAACTAATGGATGCAGCCAGGCAATTTGGCAAAGTAAAGTTCCCAATCATATACAGGGGCGTGTATTCGCCTTGCGAAGAATGATTGGATTATCACTAAGTCCGCTTGCGTATATTTCTGCCGGCCCAATTATTGACTATGTGTTTGAACCGGCAATGACAGCAAACGGCTTTTTGGCAGACAGCTTTGGCCCTATTTTTGGAGTGGGGGAAGGCAGAGGGATGGGGTTGTTTATCACCTTGATTGGTATCGGTTGGGCGTTGACAGCTTTATTGGCATACCTGCATCCACGAGTGAAAAATTTGGAAACCGAGCTGCCGGATAACGACATTCCTGTAAATTTATCTCGGCAAGAGACTTTGGATGAAGCAACTGAAGCCTGAATAGCGCGTGGGTCTTCAATATGAGGTATTAATATCACAGTAAGGAATGGTAATACGGTGGTGCGTATTGCCATTTTTTGCTGCATCATAAGTCATTGGGAAACTTATAGTTTATAATTAAACCAAGACAGCCGAAAAGATACAGGATATTTAACGATAAAAAAGTTTTTCGTCCAATGTTTATAATGTAATAACCCAATGTTATGAAAGAGAAGAGGGGATAATAGTGAGTACTAGTTTTACTTATACAGGAAGAAGTAAGCAGGGCAGTATGTCCAAATTATTAGGAGTCTTTTTTATGGCTATTTCAGTAGCCGCGGTTGGCGTGTTTACAGGCCAGTTTGTTCCGCCGGCTTGGTTTTTGCCATTGGTTATTTGTGAAATTGTATTATTGCTCATCGTTACTTTTACGAGAAAAAAGGTGTCATACCCAGTCATGTATGCATTCATGTTCATTAGTGGAGTGACTTTATATGCGTCATTAAGCTTTTATGTGAGTGAAATTGGTGCAGGGGAGACGATGAAAGGAATCTTGCTGGGAACAGCTGCTTTTGCCGGGTTAGCCGTATTTGGCCTAAAGACTAAAGAAGATTTTAGCTTTCTCGGCGGCTTCCTGTCCATGAGTGTTTTTGCCTTGATCGGGCTTGCTATCCTGCAAATCTTCATGCCTTTTTCAGGCACCGCCGAGATGATTTACGCAGGTTTCGGAGTACTGATATTTACTGGGTTTACGATCTATGACTTTAATAAAATAAAAATGAGGGGATTCTCGGATCAAGAAATCCCCAGACTTGTTATCAGTATCTATCTCGATTTTATTAATCTGATCTTGTTCATTTTAAGATTTTTGCGAAGCAGCAAGTAAAGTATTATCATCGCACGATTTTCCAGTAATCCACATCAATATGAGTTATGAGTCAATTAGCAAAATCTAAAAAAGACATTTCCGATTTGTGTGGAAATGTCTTTTTAAATCGTTTAAGAAAATATTTTGCATTTCCATAACGGCTAAAACGACAAAGACGACGATGGATAAGGCTAAAACAGCGTTTGAAAGCCAGCCGTTTTTCCTCCAAGCAATATTTCCTTAACATTTTCTTCACCTAATCATAACTTGCTTCCATCTATCATTTGTAGTTATGGTAAATGAGGAAGATGTCGGTAACCCAATAAACTAAGGGGATATGAGGTTATGAAACTGCAAAATACAAATCATCGTTATCGGACGGTGGCTGTCATTGTCTATATACTGGTAATTTTTTCACTCATAATGGCAAATATGTGGGCCATACCATCCATTGAAGTTGTGTCAAAAGAGGACACCTCAGGGAAGGTTTCTGCAGAACGAGTGTATGATCATCTAAAGAAGATTGCACAGCAACCGCGACCTGTAGGATCTGCTTACCATGATCAGTCAAAAGAATACATCGCCGATACCATTAGGGACATGAACATCCCAGTCGTTATTGAGCAATCCACGGTCATGCATGACAAGAAGAAACTGCCGATTCAGAACATTGTTGCCACGATGGAAGGTACAAAACCGGGCAAACAGGTGATGGTAATGGCGCATTATGATTCTGTGCCTGAGGGACCGGGGGCGAATGACGACGGAGTGAATGTGGCCGTGATGTTGGAAGCGATGCGAGTATTGAAAAAAGAGGAGCCGATGAGAAATACGATGGTGTTCCTGTTCACGGACGGGGAGGAATTGGGGCTTTACGGCGCAAAGGAGTACCTAAAGAAGCATTCCTCCGAACACATCGGTTTTGTCATAAATCTGGAAGCCCGCGGTTACAAAGGGCCCGTCATCCTCTTCCAGACAAGCGGACCGAACGGCAGCGCCATTCAACTATTTAACGAGTATGTGAACAATCCGTACGCTTTTTCTTTTATGGAAGATATATACCGCCATTTGCCTAACGATACCGATTTTACTCCTTTTAAGGAAGAAGACATATCCGGGTTGAATTTCGCATATGCGGAAGGGGCCCATGTTTACCATACCAAGGAAGATGATTTGAAGCATGTCTATCTGCCAACGGTTCAGCACAGCGGACAATATGTGTTATCTATGACGAAGGCACTCAGTTCTATGGATTTGTCTACTTTGGGGAACAAAGAGAATCAAGTGTTCTTTAATGTATTTGGTGACCATCTTGTAGTTTTTCCCGTATCTTGGAACGTCTTTCTCGCAGCAATCGCTTTACTTCTCAGTGCTACGACTATTTTGTATGGTTGGAGAAAAGGAGATATCGTTCTTCAGAGGAGCAGCCGATGGGTGATTTTTGCTGTAGCCATAGCTATTCTGTTGTACTTATATGGAAGCTTATTTTCCATCGCTTACTCCATCTATGAATTAAATGGCTTTTCTTCCATGCTTCTAATTGCATTGGCTGCAATTTCCATTCTTGGCCTCCTGTTCTATTGGATTCTGCGAAAGCTGAAGGTCGTCTCTCGATTGAAGAAACTTGTCCAGGGGCTGCCGGTCATAGATATTGTTGTTGGGACCATGCTGATCATGGCCGCACTGACCGTCTGGACCAAGTTCAGTATGCCGGGAAGTCATTATTTATTTGCAATTCCGTTGATGGTCAGTTCGTTTAGCTTGTTGGGATTCATGTTGATGCGCCAGTCTATGACAGCGTGCATGTTTTTGTCTTTGATCGCAGCCGTACCGCTCACGCTGATTCTGTATCCTGTTTTGCGATTGTTGTTTGTTGGCTTCGGAATTGCAGGCATTCATTATTTGCTCATTATCCTTTTGTTATACGTTCCTTTGATTCTACCGGCTACGCTCTACACAGAAACTAAGGTACTAGGTTATAAATCTTCTGAAATCCGAATTTTGGGCGATTAACGATAACGCCGTTTTCTCTGGACAGGTAACCCTGGCAGCGCTTATGATTCCGATTGCAAAGATGTCTTAGTAACGACGTTGGAACTTATGCGTATGAGAAGCATCGATACAATCACCGCTATCGTGAAAGCCACCCAGAAAAAATTCGTCGATATGGATATTAACCCGCTGTCGTTGGCCAACGCGGCGATTTGAATTGTCAACACGTTCAAGCAAGAGTTCCAAACAGTATGCCACACGATGCAAATCCATAGATTAGAGGTTTTGTAGAATAAGTAGCCCATTAGAAATCCCATTATTCCCGAGAAGACTTTAATAAATTAAAATCTTAAAAAGACATTTCCAATTACAATGGAAATGTCTTTTTAAACGGGAAGTTTCTTTTAGAAAATATTTCGCAGTTCCGTAACGGCTAACACGACAAAGATGATAATCGATAAGGCTAAAACAGCGTTTGAAAGCCAGCCATTTCTTGCTTCATTTTGCATATGTTTTTTTGAGTTAAGCAGCCAAAGAAGAGTAAACGCCAGAAATGGCATAAAGAGTGCCCCTAAGGCCCCGTAAACAATGATCAGGCCGACTGGTTTTCCGATAAAATGCAGCAGCATTGGAGGGAAAGTAAGCCAAAGCACATAAAAGCGGTACGATTTTGTTTTGCTTAAATCTTCGTCTTTAACATTGGTGTGGCGTACCGTCCGCACAAAATCAGCAAATAAATAGGAAACGCCATTCCATACCCCAAGTACGGAGGTGAATGAGGCGGACCAAAAACCAGTAAGAAACAGCCATCTGACCGAAGGATGCAACTCATTTCCAAGAACAGAAGCAAAGGAAACGAGCCCCTGCTCACCACTAATATTGCTGTTTGTACCATATAATAATGCTGCGCCGAGAATAAGCAGTGAGATGGTGAAAATCGCTGTTACGATATACGCTATAGCAGAGTCAATCCGCATCAGTTTTAAAAAGGAGGCCCCCTTCCACTGATGCTCTTGCAGCCAGTAGCCATACGACGCCATCGTAATCGAACCGCCAACGCCGCCAATCAATCCGAGAGCAAACAATAAGGAGCCAGGCGGTAATGATGGAACAGCTGTGTTCCATAAACCACTTAGCTGCGGGATGACAAGCAGTGCAGATCCTACGACGGTTACAAACATGATAGCAATCAATATATTCATAACATGTTCGAACGCCTTGAAACCACCCCACCAAATTAAAACAAAGCCGATGATTCCATGTATGACTGCCCATGCCCATAATGGAAGAAAAGGGAACATGGCCGCCATCGCTAGGGCACAAGAAGAAGTCCCAGCTGCACCATAAACAAAGCCCCAAATAATTGAATATGTACCAAAATAACCAGTTGTCCATTTCCCGAGAAATGTCCAGCCAGTCAAAATCGTTTTGCCACTTAGCAAATGCCAGCGGCCAACCCCTTCATTTAATGCGAATTTTAAAATTGAACCAATGATGATCGCCCATAAAAACACAAGGCCGAATTGTGTACCTGCCACGAGAGCTGCTACTAAATCGCCGGCCCCGACACCAGTTGCTGCAACAATTAAGCCTGGGCCTATTATCGATTTTTTCTTGGCCGTCAGACCGGTTGGTGCAGGAATGTTATCTGTATGCGTTTTCAATCATTTCTCCCCTCTCGTTAAAATTCTCAAAATTCATAATTATTTTAACTTATTTCCCTATTATATACAAAAATAATGATTTATGGTTAGCGGCTCTCAATATTATGAGGGTTACGAGTAAACTTCAGGCGGGACGGTGTGGGGATTTTTATAGTGGAAAGGCGTGGATTGGCCCTCCCGGCGAATGCCGGAAGGGCCGTGTGCGAAACTATTGTGTGATGTCATCATCAGTTGCCATTGGTTGAATCTCGTTCGTGCTTCCCTTTTTATTTTTCTCATGTGTCGGGTTTTGTTGCTCAAATTGTTCAAGCTGTTTGCTTACAGCTTCAGATTGGATCATGTGACCCCCATTGTCTTTATTCATTGGTTAATTGCCCTCCTTCGTCATCATGGTTCATGATTATCATGAGAATAAGCCGGAAAATTTATGCAACAGCATTTTGTATTTTTTAAAATCTGGAGCGCAAAGCACCCGCCCTTGCTTCAAGCATACAGGCGATAAGGCTAGCTATTAGTTTTTTACAACCAGCCCTGACATGCACCTGGAATAAAGACATCGCTCTCTAATCGTTAGTCATGGTTCGATAAGCGCCAGTTTTAACCACTTTGAGTAAGAAGTCATCTGTTGCTTCTCCGTCCCTATGTACTATATGAAGTGAACCGTCATCAAGTTTGGCACTGTTTGTGACATTCGGATCAACGTCTGCGATCCTGTTCGTATTTTCTCGGTCATCCATACCTTCACCTCCTGTTTACTAGCATATGGAAACGGCCACATTTTAAACTGGTTCTGGTATAGCTACTTGACAAATATAATGTCTGTTTGGAGCTTAGAAAATACACTCTGCTGGCTCGAGTAATTGTTATGCAGTATTGGAACAATCTTTCCGTATAGCTTGTTGCCAAACCGGAACAATATAAAAAAGATCAACGTTGGAGCTACCTGATCGAGTTCCGATTTGCGAATTTATCTAACAAACGGCGTGTTTATAGAATCTTTAAAAGTCCATACAATTAATGACTCAATGGTAGTGTAAAAAGTTCTATGAAAACTCGGCTTTGAGGGTTCCGTTCTGCCACAAAACAGATGGATAGCCCCGCAAACGCTCTTGACAAACACGCCAATCATGGAGGTGCCATAATGGAAAAAGACAATTTAAGCCAGAACGAAAATCGAAAACGAAGTAATGAAGAAGTTTTAGAAATCAGTTCGACAGGATATGGATTAGAATCTGTTTCAAAAGACACGGAAGAACACGAAGTACAAACATTAAACAATCGAAATTCTTCTTGCGGAGGATTATGAGCGGCTCCTGAAATAATGAACAGTTTATCAATTATTAGTTAGCCGAAATTGATATAAAAAGACCCCAACTGTTTAAAGACATTGGGGATGTGTTTCAACTAATTTTTCTGATAGTTCCAATCGCTTGTAAACGGTAAGAAATATCTCCCTATTCCGTTACACACAAGATGACTTATTCAAGAACGTGCAAGCCATGTTGTTCGATCCTTGTTTTGATTTTTTCCTGGGCAAGCTGCGTTTCATCGTATGTGATCTTTACTTCGCCATCTTCAATGTCTACCAACGCTCTTTCAATGCCATCCATTTGCGAAAGAATCGTTTCTAATGTTTGAATAGGTTGTTCATTTACAGCTTCTTTTACATAAATAGTCATCTGTGCCAATTTCAATTCTTCCTTTCCGTTTTATTGAAATTTAAGGCTTTTACATACCTTGCATTGCTTTTATATATACCCATTCATAGTAGAAATATGTGACGAGTTATTCTTGTTAACCATAGTGAGCGACAGAATCCATTGAAAATTTGTTAAAAACGGGGAATAACTATAGAGGAGGTGTGATGGATGGAGAATATAGAACAATTGCTTCGTGATTATGGCTATCCCGAGGAGGCGATCCCTGATTTATTAAGAGAAATGAGCAACCTCGGTTATGAAAAGGCGGAACAGATGATCATGCCATATCACGACATAATTGCCGATAGATCGTCTGACGCAAAGAGCCGCCCGTGATTTTAACGGATGCGGCTTTTTATTTTTTCTTACAGCTATCAGTGATCCCTATTTCTTAGATTGCTACATCGCGATGCGAGTTTTGGTGTAATGAAGAAAACTGGCTGCACTCCTTAATTATCGGGGGAACTCCGTTAACATTGGTCATTCTTGAGACGGCATTATACGGTCGTCAAGCTCGAACATAACATATTCGCGGATATTAACATATTCGCGGATATATCGACATATTCGCGGATATATCAAAATTTCCGCGGATATATTCAACAATTTCGTGGACATGCCAAAATTTCCGCGGATATACCAACCTTACCCGGATATTGAAGCCGCGCATCAACATTTGCTGCAGCATGAAGTAAAAGTCGAGTCCATTCAAATAGATGGCGATGTTAAGTGGTTTAGGTTTGAGGATTTAGAAGGCAATAGGTTAGAAGTCTGCTATTTTAAATAATCTGTGGCAACTTCAATATTAAAAGAAAAGTCCCCCAGCTAAAGCTGAAAGGACTGTCCCACTTAATTATTAGCCCCGTAACTAATGAGGTTTGTAAAGATTCTATATCCACCAGGTACTTGGCCTTGAATTTGACGATAGAATACCAGGTTTGTATAAAGGTATGTTCCTTCGCCATACTCTACCATTAGAATACCTCCATTAAATGGCGCCTCATTAGGATCCCCCATACTCACAAAGGTTTCGTATCGGCTATCCCACTGCATAGGATAATACAATCCTCGTTCCTGTACCCAATTGTCCCAGTCACTATCTGTAATTTTATTCGGATAGTTAAACAGGGGAGAATCCGGCTGTAACAATGTCACTTTTGCGTTCTCATCTGTTACTCTCCAACGAATTGATGGGTTTCCAATTGTTAATGGATATGGAGCCGTAGTGGCTGCGTTCCATCCATCATTTGGTTTGTGGTATTGTACAACTAGATGTCCTCCGTTTTCAACATATTGATGTAGGCGGGCGTTGTTCGCCACTAGATCGCTACGAGACAAATAGGCACGTATACCAACAACGATCGTATCAAATTGACTTAAATCAGCTGTAGCTAAATCTGACTCAACTAGTTTCGTAATGTCCATCCCTGTATTGGATAGATAATCTGCTACTTTATCAAATCCACTGTCAATGTATCCCACTTTAAGATTATCGTGCTTTAACAATTCGAACGCTACACCATTTATCTGAGAAGGATGCTGGTAATAGAATTTCCCTATGTGATCATATTGGATCTCTTGAATGGTTGAGTCAAAGTCTCTCTCATTAACCTTGGCGGTAGCTGCAATGTTAAAGTCACCGCCTTGAATGTTGTAAGGTGGTGTTAGCACAAAGCTCACATCTTTCTCCTGTAAATGGTTTTCAAAATTCACTGAAGCCGTTCTTGGTGCAACATTCCATCCCTCCGGTATATTTAGTGACACTGCCGATTTGGTTTTACCTTGTCGATAGTTTTTAAGCTTGACGGTAACCGGAATCTCCTTTTGGACGTTGGCGGTATTCACAACAATATCTTCAGGCGCTAATGTTATACCGACATCAGGCAGGACCGCCACTGTGCCGTCCAAGTCTACTATTTGGCTAGTCTTTGTACCTGAACGTTCGAATTCTACAGTTGCTTGAATGACCGGTTCATTGTAAGCATGATAATATTCAGCTTTCGTTGAGACTTCCACTTCGTAAGTTATGGTTGCTGATTGACCTGGAGCAAGTTTTTTCACCCGATCATTAGTGGAAGCCTTCCAGCCTTTTGGAATGGTTAATTGAATAGCAGCCTTATCAAGTTTTTGTGCGCCTTTATTAACGAGGGTAACTGTGACAGTGGTTTTCTGTCCTTTTGTAAGTACATTGCTTGCGGCGGCAGCTTTAACTTCTAAGTTTGATGAAATAAAGCTTAAGTCATTTAATTGTTCCTCTTTTAAGGAAATCTTATGAAGTAGATCTGATCTTAGTTGTGGATCCAGCTTTGCTTTTTCGGTTGCCTTCTTCAATTTGCCCACATTTGTTATAGCGTCTTGGGTTCTTTTGAAAATGATTTCATTATTAGGATAGGAAGCAACAATTGAATCTAACTCATTTTGGATTTTTGCAAACTGAACCTTTAAGGAATGCTCCTTTTTGGGGAGCACTTGGGCCCATTCGTTAAAGTCGTATGGTATTCCAGCGAAAAGGTCATAACTATTTTTCGTATTGACAGCACTATCGAGTAACTCCAGGTGAATTTGTCGTGGAGCAGCAGGGATATCATTACCCATTCCCTGGCTTTTATGCATATATCGGGATTCCTCGCCGAGCTGTGGATAAGTCATCTTATATATTGGGTCGTACATCCCTATCTCGATGGAGGTAGTGGCTGTTTCTTTTGATTCTGCAGGAAGAAAGATTTTTTTGACTTGCCAGACGGAAAGTCCTTCTTTTAATTGTTGTGGATAAACATTTGGATCCCCCGCATCCTTAAAGGCTCTTTCACTTAATATTTCCATTGCACGATGGTGCCCGTGCTGAGTGTGATCGTTTCTAAATGACGGCATAAGAATATCAGGCTGGTAGCTACGAATAAAACGAATCAAACGTTCATAAGTAAGGTCTTCTCCCCATTTTTCCAATGTTTCTTCAGGCGTCTTTGAGAAACCGAAGTCGTAAATTGGATCTGAGGTGGTTTCACTTAAATGATAAGCTTTTACACCAGTGATTTTAGCTGCTTCAATCATTTCCCTTGACCGAATAATACCGAGTCCGTTGTCCAATTCATTACCAATCTCATTTTGCCCACCTTCACCGCGGTTGGCGATAAGACTGGCAGTTTTTACACCAAGTCCTCGCGATAAATATGCCAGAAAGTCACTTCGCTCATCATCAGGATGGGCTCCAGTATTTAAGAACGTAACAGTAGTTTCTAGAGGTTTTAAAGCATTCCATAAATCAACATCCGGTTCCTTAGGCTCAGCAGCACTTCCGCCAATGGGTATTAGCGAAATGATTAATAGGAAAGACAGTAATCCAATAAAATACTTTTTCATTTTGTAACCCCTTTCATTTTTTTGAACTCTTCTATAACCCAACTCTCCTTTCGTTAAAGATGAGCAGTATGTTAGTTAATTTACCTAACTAACAGCTTAAACAACTCTCTATTTATCAATATCATATAAAAATATAAAAGTAAATATCTCTCTATTCAGAAAATTCAATATAGTTATTTAAGCCTAGTTGACATATATAATCAAATTTTTCATAAAATTTAAAATATATAGTTGTAAACGCTTTCTTGTTAAGTTATTATTTAGTTAATTAGTAAAACTTACTAACCAAAAAATTTAAGGCCGTGATGGAATGACTTTAAATGGAACACCAGCACAAATGAAATCAGTTAATAAAAAAAGGGTGCTTCAATGCATCCAAGAGAATTCTCCAATATCGAGAGCTGAAATTGCCGTGAAGGTAGGAATCAGTAAACCGACTGTTTCTTTATTAGTTGATGAATTACTACAGGAAAAATGGATACTCGAAAAAGGTACTGGTGAAGCCTCGTCGCAAGGAGGAAGGCGGCCGATTCAGCTTCATTTCAATGAGCGGGCAGCATATATAGTTGGAACCGATATTGGCGGCACAAAAGTAAAAACCGTCATTTGTGATTTATTCGGAAATATAATATGTACTCGTAGCTTTAAAACCAGCCAATATTTACAATCCGGTTTACTAAATCAAATTTCAAAAGATATTGAATGTATGATTCAAAAGAGTAATATTGATAGTCAAAAAATATTGGGTATGGGTGCAGGTGTACCGGGAATAACGGAACAAACAAGTGGAGTTGTGATTGAGGCACCAAGCTTAAACTGGGTTCGCTATCCTTTTATCAAGGAAGCAAAACGCATTTTTCCTTTTCAGGTATACGTTGATAATGATGTTAATGTGGCTGCACTAGGAGAACAGTGGCTTGGAAATGCCAAGAATAAAGAAAATGTACTGTTTATCGCTGTTGGAACGGGAATTGGAAGCGGCATTATTATTCATAATCAACTGTACCGCGGTTTTTCAAGCGCTGCCGGTGAGTTGGGATATATGGTAACAGATAAAAATGATATGAAAAATGCATTTCAGCCTATTTTCCATCGATATGGATACCTGGAAAGTGTTGCTGGGGGAAAAGCAATTGGTGACAGGCTTACAAAATTAATACAACAGCAACCAAAGCACCCACTTTATGAACGAGCAAATGGAGAAGAGCTCCCAGGTGAAATGGCTTTTGCATTAGCAAGGGAAGGAGATAAGACTGCAATTGATGTCATCGAAGAGGCAGTTGAACATTTAGCCTATGGAATTATCAATGCTGCGTGTTTATTGAATCCAGAAGTGATTATTTTGGGAGGTGGTGTTTTAAAATCTTCTGAACTTATTTTACCTAGTTTACTAGAAATAGTGAACCAGTATCTGCCAAGTTCAGTAGAATTAAAAATCTCACAATTACAGGAAAACGCAGGGGTTTTAGGAGCAGTTTCATTATTCTTACGGGAGCATGAGAGTATTATAAAACTTAGGTAACTAGGGGGAAATTTAATGAAAAAGAAAAAGGTGTCCATCCTAACCACATTAACGATTGCTGCTGCTTTGTTGCTTTCAGCATGTGGCGGCACGGAGGAAAGCTCAAATACTACTGATAAATCAAACAAGCCGGAAGAAAAGACAGAAGAAAAGCTTGAAGAAAAAATCGTAGTTTATTCTCCACATGGCAAGGACATATTGTCAGAGTTTGAAACACAATTTGAAGCAGAATACGATGTCGACGTTGAATGGCTGGATATGGGTTCACAAGAAGTACTCGACCGTATCCGTTCGGAAAAGAATAACCCACAGGCAGATGTTTGGTGGGGAGCCCCTTCCACAAACTTTGACCAGGCTAAGGATGAAGGATTATTAAGCCCGTATGAACCATCATATGCAGGCAACCTTGATGACGGTTTTCATGACCCAGATTGGAATTGGTCGGGTACGAGTCAAACACCGGAAGTTATTATGTACAACAGCAAAGAACTGACAAAAGAGGAAGCCCCAAAGGATTGGGATGAATTGTTGGATCCAAAATGGAAGGATGAAATCATCATCCGTTATCCCCTGGCTTCGGGAACAATGAGAACAATCTTTTCTGCAATGATTTATCGTGATTTCAAGGATTCAAATGATCCTTCAAAAGGATATGAGTGGTTAGAGAAACTAGATGCAAATACGAAAGAGTATTCTGCAAATCCTGAAATGATGTACAACAAGGTGGCCAAAGGGGAAGGCAGCATTTCAGTATGGGCTATGCCTGATGTAGTAATGCTGAAGGAAAACAAAAACTATCCATTTGAATTTATTATACCTGAGAGTGGAACCCCAGTTCTGACAGAAGGAATCGCAATCGTAAATGGTGCGCCACATCCAAAAGCAGCCGAAGCCTTCTATGAATTTGTCAATTCACCTGAGGCTGCTAAGCTATTAGCAGAAAAATATTACCGAATCCCAACCAGAAGTGATGTAACAGACCTGCCGGAATGGATCACCGAAACCGAGATTAAGAGCATGGAGATTGACTGGAAGGTCTTCCAGGAACAAAGTGACGGTTGGATGAAGCACTGGGATGAAAATATTAAAAGCGGTGAGAAAGAAATTAAAGAATAGGGAAGTGTAGTTGGTATGGCGTCAATAAAGATTGATAATGTCCAAAAAGCCTTCGGTAACGTAATCGCAGTAGATCATTTAAACTTGGAAATCAAAGACGGAGAATTCTTTACCTTTCTGGGACCGAGTGGATGTGGAAAAACGACAACTCTTCGTATGATTGCTGGGTTTTACTATCCGACTAAAGGCGTTGTAAGATTTGGAGATAAAGATATGACGCGTGTACCTCCAGAAAAAAGAAATACGGGCATGGTTTTTCAAAACTATGCCCTTTTTCCTCACATGACGGTTTTCGAAAATGTCGCCTTCGGGTTAAAGGTTAGAAAAGTTTCAGGAAATGATCTTAGAACCCGGGTAAATGATGTGCTTCATAAGGTAAAGCTTGAAAAATATGCAGAACGTCAAGTGAGTCAGCTAAGTGGAGGTCAACAACAACGTGTCGCACTTGCCAGGGCATTAGTTATAGAGCCCGAAATTTTGCTCCTTGATGAACCGTTGAGCAACTTGGATGCTAAACTGCGTGATGAGATGCGAAGCGAAATTTTGCGTCTTCAGCAGGAATATAAGATTACTACGATATATGTCACTCATGATCAGGCTGAAGCCCTGTCAATGAGTGACAGAATTGCTGTCTTTAATTTTGGCGTATGTCACCAAGTTGGCACTCCATCTGAAATATATAATGAACCTGCTAACGATTTTGTTGCTGGTTTTATAGGAGAGATAAACCTTTTACCTGTTGAAGTTGAGGACTTCAATGAAGAAAAGGTTGAGGTTACAGCCCAGATCGGCCCTCAAAAGAAAAAAATAGTGGTACATAATCATCCATTTAATTTTAATCAAGAGAATCAAGGCAAGAGTGCCCTCTCGATTCGACCCGAAGCCATTAAAATTCATGAAAATCCGGTGGAAGGGTCAAACGTTTTAAAAGGGAGTATAAATGATGTAGATTTCTTTGGCTCCTTAATAAATGTTCGCATTAGTATTGATGGTATCTTTTTGCAGGCGAATTTATTAAATAACATCAAGTTGGAGAATTTAAGAGAAGGAAAAGAGATATGGGTCGAACTCCCTGAAGATCAAATTCGCATTATACCAGTAGTGAGTGGTGAGGAAACATGATAAAAAATCGCGATACAAGACTTACTCTACTACTTCTGGTTCCTGTTCTCTTGGTATTGGTTGCGTACGTTCTATATCCCTCATTAAGGACTTTGCTAGAAAGCTTTAATAATGAATCAGGTGTGAATCTTCGAAACTATCAAGATTTCTTCACCCAGGAATCGAAAACGAATTTAGAAGCCTTATGGAATTCTGTTTATATTTCACTTCTAAGTGTAATTGTCAGCGCCCTTGTTGGAATTCCTTTAGCTTTCATTTTTAATCGATACGAATTTCCTGGAAGAAGTTTTTTCTCGACTGTCGCTATCATGCCAATCGTCCTTCCTTCACTGGTAGGGGTTATGGCTTTTATGTTTTTGTACGGAGAAACTGGCCTCATTCCAAATGCAATAAAGGACTTGCTTGGATTGGAGGAAGTGCCATTCAAAATTGGCGGTGTATCCGGAATTCTCGTTGTACACGCTTATACAATGTATGTTTATTTTTATATGATGGTGGCCTCAGCAATTAATAAAATCGATCCATCACTAGAGGAAGCCGCTTATAATTTAGGTGCGAGCAGAACCAGGGTTTTCTGGAAAGTAACATTTCCTTTACTGACGCCTGCTATTGTTGGCGCAAGCCTTTTAGTTTTTATGATATCGATGGCTTCTTTTAGTGCACCGTTTCTTCTAGCAGGCGGCTATCGCGTTTTGAGCCTGCAAATTTATTTTTCGAAAATTAATGGAGACATGGAGGTGGCTGCAACTCAGTCTGTCATTTTATCCATTGTTTCTATCGGGTTTTTATTGTTTATGCGCTGGTATCAAAATCGCAAAGACTATCGGATGGCTTCAAAAGGAATTGGAGCCCACCGGAGTGAAGTGAATAATCCAGTCTTGAAATGGATGTTGGTCTTCTCAGGCATTATTGGAGTCGTCATTTTACTGCTCCCCCATTTTACAATTCTCTTGTTGTCTTTAGTACCAGATGGAACATGGACTTGGCAAACCTATCCATCCGTATTTAATTTTGAAAACTACCATTTACTGTTCCAAGACCCCGAAATATTTAAACCTTTAAAGAACAGTTTATTATTGTCATTTATAGCAACCGCGGGAAATTTAATATTCGGTGTCTTAACATCATATGTGCTTGTCAAACGGAAGTTCATTGGGAAGAGCTTTGTCGACATACTGGTAATGATTCCTTGGGCTTTACCTGCAACCGTTATAGGGATGAATCTCATCTTTGCCTTTAACGAACCAAACGTATTCTCATTCGGAAATATTCTTGTCGGGACGTTTTGGATCCTGCCGTTGGCCTATTTTATCCGTCACATTCCGCTAGTAGTCCGATCTACAAATGCTGTACTGGAACAACTGGATGACTCAATTGAAGAAGCATCAAGAAGCCTTGGTGCAAAGTGGTTTTATACGTTTAGAAAGGTTATCCTTCCTATCATCATGCCGGGTGTTTTAGCTGGAACATTGCTGGCATTTGTCGAATCTGTCGGAGAATTCCCGACTTCTGTGCTTTTATACACTATCTCCAATCGGCCAATTTCGATTGAGATAATGAATCAATTGAGAATGTTTAATATGGGCCAGGCTGCTGCCTATGGAATGATCCAAATTGGTCTAATTGCATTAGTTCTTTTTATTTCAAATAAGTTTTTCGGTGTGAAAGCCGAACAATCCTTGTCTTAAATCGGAGCTGAAAACTATGAGCAAGCTACATGAGTTTATTAAGAATGAAGGAGAATCATTTCCTGGAAAAACGTATGCAGAAGAATTGTTAATGCCCGTTTTTAATGATCAGAGGGATTACCTATTCCATGTCATGTTTGATATTCATCGTGCCCACGTTATTATGCTGGCAGAGCAACAGATCATTCGAGAAGATGAAGCGAAAATTATGCTGGCGGGCATCAATAAAGTTGCTAAAACGGATATGAAGCTTTTATTCTATCAGCCTCAATTTGAAGATTTATTTTTCATGATGGAAGCCAAAATAGGTGAAGAAATTGGAGACGAATTAGCAGGTAAGATTCACATTGGACGCAGCCGCAATGATATGGGGATTGCCATGTACCGCTTAGTGCTGAGGGGGCATCTATTACAACTTCTTGGCAATTCTTTTCAATTAAGTGATGCACTCTTGGAAAAGGCAGAATGCCATAAAGAAACATATATAACCGGCTATACGCACACGCAGCCTGCACAGCCAACAACATTGGCACATTATTTCCTAGCGATTTATGATGTTTTGCAAAGAGACGTAAAACGTTTGTGGTCAGCCTATGAAACAGTTAATCAATCTTCACTCGGAGCGGCGGCACTTACCACTACTGGTTTTCCAATTAGCCGCGACCGGACATGTGACCTGTTAGGCTTTGACAAAGTGATCGAAAACTCGTATGACTCCATTGCAGGTGCCGATTATCTTTTGGAAACATCATCGGCTTTGATGACATGCATGATCAATACAGGAAGATGGATACAGGATTTTCTCCAGCATGTGACAAGAGAATTTGCGACTTTTTATGTAGCAGATCCTTATGTCCAATGCAGCAGTATCATGCCGCAGAAAAGAAATCCAGTTTCAATTGAACATTCTCGCTCTATTGCTAGCAGTGCATTTGGGGATGCGCTTGCGGCACTAAACATGGTTCATAACACGCCCTTTGGTGACATTGTTGATACAGAGGATGACTTGCAGCCCCATCTCTACAGGGCATTTAACAATGCAAATCGAGTAATGAAACTAATGAATGCTGTGATCGTCACTTTAAAGGTTAATGATGAACATTCAAAAAATATGGCTAAAAAATCGAGTATTACAATTACCGAGCTAGCGGATACATTATCAAGAGATTATGGGATTTCATTCAGAAAAGCTCATTCTATTGCCAGTTATATATCTAAGAAGACAATAAGTGAGCAAAAAGAATTGTATGATTGGAATATTCAAGACATAAACATCATGATCCAAGAATTTAAAGATGTGACATTAACTGAAGAAGAGTGGAAAAGGATTATTTCTCCAGAGTATTTCGTTGAGATTAGAAGCATTAAAGGTGGACCAAGCCCTAAAGAGGTTACGAGGATGATTAATGAAAGAAAGAATACTCTCAGGTGCCAGCTTGATGAGTATCATCAAACTGTAGAGAAACTTAATCAAAAAAGAAACATATTATTAGATTTCTCTTTTTGAATCATGAGCGACTGAAATTTCAGGATTCGGAGGGCAATGGTTTAGAAGTTTGTCATTTTAAAGAATAAGAATGGCACGAAACGAGATGTTCATGGCGAATGTTCTTGAGTATCTGCGGTATTTGGATAGTATAGGAAACTTGCTGTCAGCAGATAATATGGGAGATTTCACATTACAAGGAGGAAGCCCATGACACAAGAGAACAGCAGGCCTGAAAGCGCTCTAAACAGAGAAAATGATGATATGGATGGTGGACCAATAGGGGGTCGTTTAAATAGTGATGACTCATATAGCGACACTGGCTTAAACAATGCACGTTTAACTCGTAAAGCAGTAAAGAAAGGAAAAAATTCAGATCGGTAAAAAAGAGTATCATTTTTTCGATACTCTTTCTGACATGAAAATGTTAGTTTTCAAGCCTACTGTTGTCGATTTGCTATGATGTCAATAGTCTTTTGTAGTGCGTATGTACACAATCAATATATCCTCTTTTGAATGAACTCAGTGTTTTAGATGTGTGGAAAGCCAACGTACAAGATAATTAAGCAATCACCGTCGGGAGAACGGGTAGAGCCTGCTAAAAAACTGGTGGATACACTGGTGTTCGCAGGAATCCCCCACTTCAAATTTTCGTTAGAAAAATAAGTGGTGGGTAGTTCAATTGTGGTTGAATAAAAACAATGAACAAAATAACAGGAACATCGCGATTATTTTTTTTGTATCGATCGGAATAGGTTTGCCCCCAAACCATCCAAAGTGATCAATAAGCACGCCGAAGATCAGTTGTCCTGCAATCACTGCTACTAACGCTGGTGCAACACCGATATTAGGAACAGCGAAAATCATTACACTGACATAAAACGCCCCCAATAAACCTCCAAACAACTGCCATTTGGGCACGGAAAAAACGGCACCAAGATTTCCTTTTCCAAAAAATAGAACAAGAAAGAACAGAGCCAGAGTGCCGATTACAAACGAGATAAAAGCTCCCTCTAAAGCACCTGCCTTTTTCCCTAATCCACCATTGATCTGTGCCTGAAAAGCGACCGCCACCCCTCCAATAAATGATAGCACCGGAAAAATCCATTTCATGTTTTTCTCTCCCTTTGACCTTTGATTCTAATCCGCTAAAATAATACCCAAAGATCCAAGGTTTTTGACCTTTATCGTTTGGGTATTTTAATTGTTTAAAAAAGCATATTCTCATCATACACTAATTTCCCCTTTCATATCACTAACATGTGTTAAGAGTCAATTGAGCAGGAACCTCCTGTAAGATTGTAAGGTGGGGTCTTTCACATCCAGCAGATACAGAGGGTACAATTATTGAATTTTGTGATTATCCAGGACAAAACTAATTGAAGCTCAACTTCATGTAATAGTTTTCCCCATAACGCATATGATTGAATATCTGTTTGTTATGGGGGGATTTTTCAAAAATGATAACAGGAGAAATGCTGGTCAAATATTATGAGCTTAATAAAAAGAAAAAAGAAATTGAATTGGAAATGAATCAATTAAAGGATACATTTCATCACTACTTTGATGACCAGGTTGGATCCAATGATAAAGGTGAAATTACGATAGATGGCTACAAACTCCAAAGGCAAATACGAAAAACAGAGAAATTTAATGAAGAAGAAACAGTAAAAAGGCTAGAGGAATTACAAATGACCGATCTCATTAAAGTAGTAAAAAAACCGGATGATATAAAGATTAAGTCCGCGATTAACCTCGGACTTATAAAAACAGAGGATCTCGAAGGTTGTATCTTATCGACTACTTCACCGGCGATCACTGTAAAACCGGTGACTCCGAGATAGAGAGAAACAGAAATAGAATTTAAACTGGAATATCTACGTCACATGAGAATATAGATTTTTGGCCTGAATACTTAGCAGAAATAATGATGATTGGCACGTGTCAGCTGCTTTAATTTAGATTCGTTATCCTTAGGCCTGAATACTTAGCAGAAATAATGATGATTGGCACCCAGGAGAGAAGAAGATATTAGATTTTCGCGATATGGCCTGAATATTTAGCAGAAATAATGATGAGTTTGCACGGAATATAACCCGAATTATCTTTCTCTCTTATAAACGCCTGAATACTTAGCAGAAATGCTCCCAATTTTCAAAAACAATCATAAACTATGCAATATTTAAATACCATTGGTCCAGATTCAAACACAGCACGAGGAATTGAAGAACACTTTACAGATAAGATAGGCGCTTCACACATCATACGATGGTCTATATATTTTAGTAGAATTACACATAGAATAGTAGATATCTATAGTTTATTAGTGTAAAGTATAGTAAAGTAGGGTAAATAATTACCAGTAGTCAGGTTAAATATTTCTATTCTTGGACAGGCTTACATATATATGAAAGTATATGGGGAGGTGTCCAATGAAGAAGAAGGGTGATGACGAAAAAATGAACACAACAGCTATCAGAAAAATTCAAAAAACTGAACGTAAGAAGAAGGTCCAAGCAAGTTTTGCAAAAGCAGTTGCACGCAATGGCAAAGCTTTGGAGAGACTAAGTAAGAATTAATGCACATTGAGTATCTTAATGTGGAAGATGTAGAAGAGCTACACGATTTAGCACTTGCTGAATATGGTGGTTTGCCAGGAAGGGAAAAGAATAAACTTGAAGGGATTCTAGGAATACCATATGCAGGCTATGGAGATTTTGAAAAATACCCGTCAATCGTGGAAAAAGCAGCAGTATATTTATACTACCTGGCTAGTGGTCATGGTTTTATAGATGGTAATAAGCGAACTGCTTACTTATCAGTATTTACCTTCTTAGATTGGAACGGCTATGATTTAATCGTTCCCGATGATGAAGTTTATAGATTTATTATGCTTATAGCATGTGACAAAACTAGACCGCCCTTTAATGACGCGGTGCATTGGATTGAAAAATATATGATTAAACAAGCTGAGGACTAGTCACTTCCGTAAACCTATCGGAGGTGACTATTTTATTTTCTTCAATTTCACTTTGTAGATCAACAACCGAAAGTTATATCCTATTTCTGAAATAAATAGAACACAAGAAGACGCTGAAACTGATGTCATGATATCGGTGAACGATAGGGAATTTGACAGGGGGATAAGATAGTCGATTCTCATCAATCTGTATGCAACCGCATTTCTTTCGCGCTTCTTTTCAACTACAAAACTTTATATAAGATTGTACACAAAAAAGGTTTTGTGTAGCAAAAGATAGAATAGTTGTACTGAATGCATCGAACGACTATTGTTTCGTATGAAACTTATCAATCAGTAGGAACGTATCAGTATTTGAAGAGAAAGGAGTGATTTTTCTGCATGTGTAGTTAATAAAAGATTTAAATTAATTAAGGTAACTGTGAGTTTTACCTGATGTTGATAAAATGAATGTGAGTTAACGCACGCATCTCGGTGATTTAGACCGATTGATGACCATGAACCTTGTTTACGATCGTTGTGTTTTGTCAGCATCTAAGGTTCAAATAAAAACTGGAGGAATACATATGAATAACCATGAAATCGATTTTAAAATCTACGGCGACGACATGCAGTTTGTTGAAGTGGAGCTGGATCCAGGTGAAACAGTAATCGCAGAAGCGGGAAGCTTAATGATGATGGAAGACCAAATTCACATGGAAACGATTTTTGGGGATGCTTCCGGCGGGGGCGGTGGAATCATGGGGAAGTTGTTCGGTGCAGGGAAACGGTTACTGACCGGTGAAAGCTTATTCATGACCACATTTACTAATGAAGGCCAAGGAAAAAAACATGTGTCCTTTGCGTCCCCTTATCCAGGAAAAATTGTGCCGATGGATTTAAGCCAGATGGATGGCAAGATTATTTGTCAAAAAGATGCCTTCCTGGCTGCAGCTAAAGGTGTTTCTGTCGGCATTGAATTCCAGCGGAAAATTGGAGCAGGATTCTTTGGCGGAGAGGGCTTCATCATGCAAAAGCTTGAGGGAGACGGTATGGCTTTTGTACACGCTGGCGGAACGATACATAAAAAAGAGCTGTCTCCTGGTGAGGTACTTCGTGTAGATACAGGCTGTTTGGTTGCCATGACAAGCAATGTGGATTATAACATTGAAATGGTGAAAGGGGTCAAAACTGCCTTGTTTGGGGGGGAAGGCCTTTTCTTCGCAACATTGAGAGGTCCCGGTACTGTATGGATCCAATCACTTCCATTCAGCCGGCTGGCCAGCCGTGTCTTTGCTGCCGCGCCCGGAGGCGGCGGCTCCAAAGATGAAGGAAGTGTTCTGGGCGGAGTGTTCAGGATGTTGGATGGGGATTGATTCCCAGCGTTCGATCCTGTTTTTCAATAAAGTCAAAAATGTAAAAAATAATCTATGACAACGATAAACCCTAAATGCCGACTGTTGAGTCGGCATTTAGGGTTTTAGCTTGTTTAAA
This sequence comes from Bacillus sp. V33-4, assembly GCF_002860225.1. Taxonomy (NCBI): domain Bacteria; kingdom Bacillati; phylum Bacillota; class Bacilli; order Caryophanales; family Bacillaceae; genus Bacillus; species Bacillus sp. V33-4. The sequence continues at coordinate 33,255 of NZ_PGVC01000016.1, read as the reverse complement.
CTACATCATCGTCCTAAACAATAGGAATAGCCCAATGATAGGGTTTGATGGTTTCTGACCATCGCATTAACATCGGAAAAGATGTTGCCGGATTTTCGTTTTAGTACCTCATATTAAATTTGTTGTGATGAGACATACTCAAATTAAAACAACTTCATCTGTTCTGTGTGATTTGACTTCTCCCCAATTATATACCCCATGCTCTTATATCCGACTAACCGTTTATCAAACATACTTTTTAAAATGGGAATTTTAAGATCGACATAATCATACACTCTAACTTCTTGTTTATCGGCATATAAACGATGTAAACGACCGACGTATTGCTGTAGTGTTCCTTTCCATGAAATCGGCATTGCCAAGAACAAAGTATCCAGACGGCTATCATCAAATCCCTCGCCAATATATTTCCCAGTTGCGATAACCAGCCGTTCATCACTAGCAGGAATGCTCGCCAATCTTTCCAGTTCTATTTTTTGCTCCTTTTTACTCATGTTGCCTGAAAGGACAATAATATTTTTTGCAAAACCAGTAAACTTTTGTTTAAGATTTTCAAGGTGTTCGATTCTTTCGGTTAATATAATAGGGGAACGGCCATCCTCTAATTCTTTTAAGACATCATCAAACAATAAATCATTTCGATTATTATCATTTAAAATCTTATTATATAGCTCTTGCATCTTCGTTTGCTGACATTCTAATTTGTATACCTTGGAATTAGCCTGTGAAGAAACGGTCGGACTTTTGCCTGCGATTTTGCATCAGTTTTGTAGCGAATCGGGCCACATTGCATAAATAAGATAGGATGCAAACCGTCCTTTCGATTTGGTGTTGCAGTCAAGCCATGGACATAATTGGCTCTAATTTGTTTGAGAACCTTTTCAAAGCTAAATGCAGAAATATGATGGCATTCATCCACGATAATTTGTCCGTACTGAGTTACAAAAGATTTTAACTGACCTTTTGAAATTAAACTCTGAATAGTAGCTATATCAATGTTTCCTGTTATTTTATTTTTGCCGCCGCCAATCCGGCCAATGTCTTTGGAAGGTATGTTTAAAAAAGCAGAGAGCTTCTCAACCCACTGCTCCATCAAGTGGGTTCTATGAACAATAACTAATGTATTCGTTTTTCGTTCTGCGATAAGGGCAGCTGCAGTTACAGTTTTCCCGAAACCTGTTGTTGCTGCTAAAATACCGTTTTCGTGATTAAGTAAAGCTGTGACAGCCTGCTGTTGCTGTGAAGATAAAGTTCCATGAAAAGAAACGTTAATATCTTCTCCTTTATACTGCATATTTTTTATTTCAACTTCAATTGATGATTCCTTTAATAGCATTATTAATTCATCCAAGCAGCCACGCGGTAAAATAAAATGATCCTGGTCTTCCGAGAAACAGTTAATAATCCGGGGAATTCCATGAGTAGACATCCTTTTCGCTTCTGCTTTATAAAATTCAGGATTTTTAAAGGAGGCCAATCCCATCATTTTTGTAATAAGAGAAGAGGTTAATCCTCCTTTATTTATCAAAATCCCGTTCTTTAGTTCCACAGTAACCTTTGAAGGAAGAATTGCGGTAGAGTTTTGTTGTTTGAACGACTGGCTATCAGAAATTTCAAGGATGCCCACAATCTCTTTTTTTGATAATTGTTTCACCGAAGATAAATAAATCCATTGATCTGGATAAGGAGTAAATGCTTCATCGACAAATAAACTATTGCCGTTTTTCGCCGCATGATATTGCATCGGTAGCGCAATTAAGTTGCCGAATCCTCCGTTTGGCAGGGTATCCTGGTTGGGGAACATTCGATCATAAGAATCAATGCCAATTTCATGGCGCATTTCACGTGTTTTTGATAGTAACTTCATTCCGAGTTTTCTCGCTACAGCGGAGGATATGTTTTCCGAAAAGAAAATCCATACATGAGCGCCATTCCCAGAGCGGGAGCGCTCTATATGAGAAGGAACATTTAAAGTTGTACAAACCTTAACAAAAGCTAAAACATCTTCCTGCCAGTTTTGTTTGTCAAAGTCGATGGCTAAAAATGAACATGTTTCATCCTTTTGCATTGGGTATAAACCGACAGTCAATTTTCCTTTTAAATGATTGGCGATCTCCTGATCTGTTAATGGCAGCAGGGTTCGATGCTTGCAATCCTTGCATTTAATGTGTGGCTTTTTGCAAATCGGATCTTTCCATTCATGGGCACATGCAGGAGTATACCCAGATTTTCCGCCGGTTGATTCCCATCTCAGTGCATAAACATCCGTTCTTCCTTGAAATAAACTTCTATACAGTTTAATTTTATCTTCAGCATAGGAGTTTTTTGTAACGATTGTACTATTATTTGCTGTGTGTTCATTTGGTTCTGAAGTTTGCATCATTTTTGAGAGCAATTTCTTTAAATAAGCATTTTCTTTTCGTAGCTTTTCACATTCCTCTAAAACTTGCTGCAGCTGTATATTTCCATTCATTGAGATCCCTCTTATTGGCTGATTGATAATTTCATTTTAATGGATATCGTTAAGATAATACAAATACACATATTGGCTTATGGTAGCTTTGAAACATATTATAAATTGAAGATTTAACGTTAATGTTATAGCGTTGTTGTTTTACCACTTAATTTAATTGTTTCCTTGTTAGTACAATCATCAATAATGGAGTTACTGAGTTAGAGAATCTGTACAAGCAGACAAAAAATAACCCGGGTCAAATAACCCGGTTTATTTGTCTTTATTTCTTTATGTGCTGATTCACTATCGCTTGTGCGGCTTCGGCGGCCTTTCCAGGGCTTTCGCCGCCAAGGACAGCTTGGATGGAGCTGAGGACAGCTTTTTCGACGTTTTCGTCAGGGATTAAATAACGGGGTTGGAACCTTGTTTTTTTGGTAGTCCAATCCACGATATTGTTTAAGTCTTCAGATTCATAGCTTACGTCTTTAACCGTAACGTGTTGGCTTGTTTGATTTGCGTAAGCTGATGCATTTTCAGGCCGGCTTAGAAATTCGATGAACTTTTTCGCTTCTTCTTTTTTCCTGGAGTTCTTGTTCACTCCCAATAAGAAGGTTGTCGTATGGATTCCTTCATATTTTGCTTTATCTTCTGGAACCGTAATCGGGGCTAGCAGCCCGAGCTTGATATCCGGGTTCAGATTCCTGATGCTTGCGATTGCATAGGAGCCCGTTGCCAGCATTGCTGCTTTTTCCTGTGCGACAAGAGCGATCGCAGCGTCATGTTTTGTCCCTAACGAATCCTTTTGAATATATTCTTTATCGGCAAGCTCTTTGAATTGTTCAAGGGTTTTGATCCACCATTCCTCGGTAAGTTTCGCCTTACCGCTCATCAGTTTATCGAAAATTTTTTCATCCGGGGCATTATTCATCATCATGCTGTTCATGAATTGGCCCGATCCGATATCAGCACCCGGAAAAGCAATCGGGATATAGCCATTATCTTTAAGCGTCTGGCAGAGCTTAAGGAAACCTTCCCAGTCTTTTGCTGGCTCCAAACCAAGTTCTTCAAATAAAGTTTGGTTATAAACAGGCTGGTTGAAAACCAGCTGTAAAGGCACAGCAAGCTGTTTTCCTTCAACATTGCCAATCTCAATTAACTTTGGATCAAAGTTATCCAGGAACTTTTCACCGCTTAAATCTTCATAGAAACCTAATTTCTTTAATGATTGCAATTGATAACCCGGATTTGATGCAAAAACATCCCCAGTCGATCCGTCCCGCAGCACGGTTTGGACAGGATATTGCTCCGAAGGGTAGATCGCCATTTCAACCTTAATTCCCGTTTCTTCCGTGAACTTTTTAATTAACTCTTCAAAAGCGTCCTTATCTTCGCCGCGCCAATGCATGAAACTGATTGTTTTTGATTTGCTGTCTGCCCCGGTCTCTTTCGAAGAACAACCGGCGAGAACACCCGAAACCGTCAATAGCACAGCAATCAACAAACTACCTATCTTCTTCAATGAATCTCCCCCTTGAAATATGTATAAAAACTCGTTGTATAACAATTAGCCGAAAAACCGACATATAAAACCTTTTTCTATCTTTTTTTAATGTTTAGCTTCTGTTAAGCGGTATGTTGGCGTCCAGCATGTTTTCCAAGTAGAAAAACAGGGTAGTAAGAGAGTTAGCAAGCAATCAAACTGTGTCAATTGATATCGATTTTAGGAAGAAGGAGTGGGAAAAAGCTTAAACGGAGTTTAAAAAGAGAGAAGTTTGTTTTTAGGGGAGTGTTCTGATGAAATTTAAACAGTACAAAGCGCTTTACTTTTTCATTCTGCCGGGGTTGGCCTTGTATTTAACCTTTTTTGTCTATCCCACTTTCAGCGCCTTATTTTATTCCTTTACAAACTGGGATGGTTTAACGGCTGATTATGACTTCGTTGGATTGGAAAATTATGTAAATATCTTCACAAATGATTCGATATTTGCAAAAGCGTTCGGAAATAACTTGAAGTTTATGCTGTTTGTCGTTATTTTTCAAACCTTATTTTCATTAATCTTTTCCTTATATCTGGTCAGGAATACAAAGACGAATGTTTTCCTGAGAGCCCTTTTCTTTTTCCCGACGATCCTATCGTCGGTTTCCGTTGCTTTTATCTGGGCATTTGTTTACGATCCCAATTTGGGAATTTTAAATACGGTCCTTGAAAGGGCGAATCTGAATTTTCTTTCGCAAAATTGGCTCGGGAATGAAGATTTGGCCATATACTCGATTGCCGTCGTTCAAGTTTGGTTTCATACCGGCCAAATGATTATTCTTTTTGTAGCCGGACTGCAAAACATCCCCGCTGATTTATTTGAAGTAGCCAAAATCGAAGGCGCATCAAGGTGGCAAAGGTTTCGTTTTGTCACATGGCCGATGCTTGCTCCTGCCGCAACGATCGTCATCGCTTATACGACGATCCAGTCCTTTAAAGCCTTTGACCTGATTTATGCGATGACAAGGGGCGGCCCCAATTATGCTACTGAAATCCTTGCGACTCTCATCTATTCAACCGCTTTTAAAGGCTTCCAATTTGGTTATGCATCAGCCGAATCGGTGATTTTCATGATGGTCGTTGCCATCATTACTTATCTGCAGTTCAGGGCTCTCCGTGCCAACAGAATCAATGAATAATTTAAATAAAGAGAACAGAAATGGGGGGTTAGATGAAGATTTTCAAAGGCGGGATGCTCGCCATCTACGCATTGTTAATTATCATTCCGATTGTCTCAATCTTCTTTACTACATTTAAAAGTTCCAAGGAAATGTATGATAATATTTTAGGGCTGCCAAGTTCGTTTACGTTTGACAATTATATTGAGTTGTTTGCCAGCAAAACGATGAGCACTTATTTTATGAACAGCGTCATAGTCACGATTTTCTCAGTGACATTTACCTTGTTTTTCGCAAGCTTGATAGCCTATGCACTGACAAGAATGTCCAACTGGTTCGGAAATTCGATTTTTGCATTGTTTACACTGGGAATGATGGTGCCGGCCCAGGTCAATATGAGTCCTTTATACGATCTCGTTTATAGCCTCGGCCTTACAAATACCCGAATCGGCTTGATTGTTGTCAATACGGCTGTTACCTTGCCGGTCGCTGTATTTATTTTAACAGGCTTCATGAAATCTCTTCCAAGGTCATTATTTGAAGCAAGCATGATGGACGGTGCATCCAATTGGGCTATTTACAGAAGAATCGCGATTCCTCTTTCATTGCCGTCACTGGCTGCTACTTCGATCTTTTTGTTCGTCATGCATTGGAATGACCTTTTTTATCCATTGTTATTCATTACGGAAAACAAGTATAAAACCTTGCCGCTTGCTTTACTGGAATTCCAGGGCGAGTATATAACCAATTATCCAATGCTGTTTACCGGCGTCATCATCGCTTCAGCCCCAATGGTGATCGCATATGTTTTCTTGCAGAGATACTTTATTGCCGGAATGACTGCCGGTTCGGTAAAGGGATAGAACTTCCGGTGGCTGCTTTACTATACACAAGTAGAGCAGCCATTTTTTTTCGGCCAGTTTTTTATGGACAAAAATGGGTATGATAAAAATATTTAAGTTTATCATCCAAGCCGAAATTGGCCATTAATCCAAGCACCGACACAGCAGAGAAGGGGAATCCACATGAAACTAACACAAGAGCAGCGTATCCAATTGCACGGCTTCAATAATTTAACCAAATCATTAAGTTTTAATATGTATGACATTTGCTACACGAAAACAAGGGAAGAACGAGAAGCTTATATTGAGTACATTGATGAACAATACAGCGCTGAGAGATTGACCAAAATTTTAAAAAATGTTGCCGATATTATTGGTGCGCACGTTTTAAATATTGCCAAGCAGGATTATGTTCCGCAGGGGGCAAGTGTCACGATGCTCGTTTCAGAAGGGCCGGTGGTCGAGGTGCCGACTGAATCTTTTGAGGAGTCGCCTGGCCCGCTTCCGGAAACGGTGGTGATGGCATTGGATAAGAGCCATATTACTGTTCACACCTATCCGGAATACCATCCCGATGAAGGAATCAGTACATTCAGGGCCGATATTGATGTCTCGACATGCGGGGAGATTTCTCCTCTAAAAGCCTTGAACTACTTGATTCATTCTTTCGATACAGACATTATGACGATAGATTACCGTGTCCGTGGTTTTACGCGCAATAAACACGGATATAAGCTGTTTATCGACCATGACATCAACTCCATCCAAAACTACATCCCTGAAAATATAAAGAGTTTATATCAAATGTTTGACGTAAATGTATACCAGGAAAATATTTTTCATACAAAATGCAAGCTTAAGGATTTTGACTTGAATAACTATCTGTTCGGCTACACAAAAGAGAAGCTCACCCCTGAAGAGCGTGAGGAAATAACCGATAATCTTCAAAAAGAAATGGACGAAATCTTTTATGGGAAAAACATCTCCTGTAGCTGGATGGAGGAAGACGAAGAAAACAAATGAAAAGTGCGGCCAGCTGGCTGCACTTTTTTCTGGGTTTTTTATCATAGATTAGACGAAGAGGAGATTACATTCCCAGGAATTATTGTTACAATAGTAAACAGCACCGCCCAATAACCCACTCTATTAAAACCTCTTAAATACCCAGCGATACTATTCCAAGAGAGGAGACAATTCTTTGTTTGAACAAGCCCGGCAACTGTTAAAAAAATATTATGGTTATTCTTCTTTTCGCCACGGTCAGGAGCAGGCAATCCAGTCTGTGCTTGACGGCAAAAACACGATCACTGTCATGCCAACGGGAGGAGGAAAATCAATATGCTATCAAATTCCTGCGCTGATTTTGCCTGGAACAACGATTGTGATATCTCCGCTGATTTCATTAATGAAGGATCAGGTTGATGCGCTTGTTCAGCACGGCATTCCTGCAGCTTTCATTAATAGCTCGCTCGGTGTCCAGGAAGCGAGACAAGTAATGGCTGAAGCAAAGCAAGGAGAATACAAGCTCCTATATATTGCCCCGGAACGGCTCGAGTCCCGCGATTTTGTCGAGGATTTAAAAAGCATGCCAATTCCGTTAGTCGCTGTCGATGAAGCACATTGTATCTCGCAATGGGGACATGATTTCCGGCCAAGCTACTTAAACATCGAACGAATCGTCAACAGCCTGCCGGATAAGCCGATTGTGCTCGCATTGACAGCAACTGCAACTCCAAAGGTTCGCGAAGATATTTGCGCATCGCTTTACATTGATGAACAAAACTCGGTAATTACCGGATTCGAACGAAAAAACCTGTCTTTTTCAGTCATTAAAGGACAGGACCGCTATGCCTTTTTGAAGGATTATGTGAAAAAGAATGCAGCGGAAGCAGGTATCATTTATGCGGCGACGAGAAAAACGGTCGACCAGCTTTATGAACGTCTCCGCAAGGATAAAATTAATGCAGCCCGCTATCATGCAGGGATGAACGATACTGAACGGATCAGTGAGCAGGACCGTTTTTTAAAGGATGAAGCGACAGTAATGGTTGCGACGTCCGCATTTGGAATGGGTATCGACAAGTCGAATATCCGTTATGTGGTCCACTTTCAGCTTCCGAAGAACATGGAAAGCTATTACCAGGAAGCCGGTCGTGCCGGACGTGATGGCCTCGATAGTGAGTGCATTGTTTTGCACTCTTCCCAGGATGTGCAAATCCAGCGTTTTTTGATTGATCAATCGAGCGAAAGAGCAAGGATCCAGCAGGAGCTCGAAAAGCTGCAGCTGATGGTCGACTATTGCCATACCGAAAATTGCCTGCAGGAATATATCCTTCATTATTTTGGCGATCACGATACGGCTTCGTGCGGACGCTGTGGCAATTGTACCGATTCCCGCGCCAGCGTTGATGTCACAAAAGAAGCACAAATGGTCATGTCATGCGTAATCCGGATGGGGCAGCGCTTTGGAAAAGCGATGATAGCCCAGGTATTAACCGGGTCAAAAAATAAGAAAATCAGTGACTTTGGCTTTCAAAGCTTACCCACTTATGGAATATTGAAAGAGAAAAGCGCAAAAGAAGTGAGCGACTTAATCGAATTCTTGATTGCAGAGGAACTCCTTGCTGTTCAACACGGGCAGTTTCCAACGATTTATACGGCGGCAAAAGGAAAGGATGTCCTGCTTGGCAAGCAAACCGTCCACAGGAAAGAAGCGGTCAAAACAAGGACGGTTACGAATGACGATCCTCTGTTTGCCGAGCTGCGTGAATTGCGGAGAAACATTGCATCTGAAGAAAAAGTCCCGCCATTCGTTATTTTCTCCGATACCAGCTTGAAGGACATGTGCACGAAGCTGCCGCTTTCGGATGGCGAATTCCTTGCAATAAGCGGCGTTGGGGAACATAAACTGAAGAAGTACGGGGACGCGTTTATCCAAGCGATCATGCAATTCTGTGAAAATAATCCGGACCGCCAACCTGAAGCAGGACTGGTAACAGTGCCGGTGAAAAAAGTGAAAAAAGCCGTCGGAGATTCTCACCTTGTCACGTTTGAAATGCATCAAAGCGGTTTAACCGTTGAAGGAATTGCAGAGAAACGGGATATGGCGATCAGTACGATTGAAAACCACCTGTTGCAGTGTGCCAGAGATGGACAAGCGGTTAATTTCGATCTGCTCATTCCTGATGACTTTAAGCCACTGATTGAACAGGCAGTTGCGGAAGCAGGCAGGGGAAAACTGAAGCCTATTAAAGAACTGCTTCCTGATGAGGTTACTTATTTTATGATTAAGGCCTATTTTTACTGGTCGAAGGTGAAGGTAGGAGTGGAAGAATAAGAGGCGAGGAGAAACCAGATATGGTTTCTCCTCATATTAAGTAAAGTTAAGTAATCAGACTTCCGCTTTTCCTAAAATGGTGTTGATCCTCTCTTGCTTCTCCCCTTCACTCAAATACTCAAACAATCCAAGGCGATTTCCCCATGGATCAGAAAAAGTGCCCCATTTGACCGGAACTTCTTCCCGCGATTCGATAGCAAAATTTTCGATATTCAATGCATTCATTAGCCTTTCCCGTTCTTTTTCAATATCCGTTACACCTAAGCGGATCGGGCCACTGCCTTCTGATGGGGTTCCTTCAGCGACTTGCAGCCAGCAGCCGGGAATCAGCTCCCATTCTGCAAATCCATCATGTGGGATAAAATCAGGTTTTCTATTTAAGAATGTTTCATACCATTTTTGGCCTTCTACTATATTCGAGACACGTACTTGTACAGTCATTTCATAGATCATTTGAATTCCTCCTTAATCATTCATTCCTATATATTTCATGAGGAAAGATCCGATCTCCTTCATGTGCAGTGAACTTTAGCAAACTAGGAGAAGTAAAATTAACAATATCTAATCAGATACCTGTGAGTTAGCAAAAACGTTATTGTGTCAGTCCGCTGAATAACAAACGAAAATTAGGAATTGACTATAGAAAATCGCCATACTTTAGATAATATGTTTGATTTTCATTATCAGTACTTAACCGCTGTTTCGCAATGAATACTACATTATGATACAATTTTGCTAGTAAAATTAGCTACGGAAACTATAAGCAAAGGAAGTATCCCATGAGCAAAACGATTCCAGTTCGAAAAAATGACTATATAGATGTTGAATTTGAAGACCTGACGCATGACGGAGCGGGTGTAGCGAAAGTGGATGGCTACCCAATTTTCGTACCCGGTGGATTGCCAGGCGAAAAAGCGACAGTCAAAGTTATTAAGACAAACAAAGGGTATGGTTTTGGGCGGTTAATTGAACTGCTTGAAAGAAGCCACTTCCGGATTGACGTGGAGGAAAGCGATGCCCATAAATATGGCGGCTGCCAGCTTCAGCACATCAGCTATGATGCTCAGCTGAAGTATAAGGGGAACCAGGTCCGGCAGGTGCTGGCCCGAATCGGCAAGCTTGGAGACGTTAAAGTCCATCCTATTCTGGGAATGGAGAACCCGTGGCACTATCGAAACAAAGCCCAGGTGCCGGTCGGCGAAAAAGACGGAAAACTGATTGCCGGCTTTTTCAAACCGAGGACTCATGAAATTGTCGACACAAATGAAAGCCTGATTCAGCTTCCGGAAATCAATGAAGCAATCCAGACAGTTAAAGAAATCTGCAGTGAACTCGGGATTCAGGCGTATCAGGAAGAAGCGCATAAAGGCGTGCTCCGCCATATTATGTCCCGGTATGGACAACAAACAGGCGAGCTGATGGTCGTGATCATCACAAGAACAGAAAATATCCCACACCAAAACGAATTGATCGAGACAATCGTTGCCCGTCTCCCTAAGGTAAAATCAATCGTCCATAACGTTAATTCAAAAAGGACAAACGTCATATTGGGAGAAAAAACGAAGGTCCTCTGGGGAAATGAAGTCATCTATGATTACATCGGAAACGTTAAATTTGCGATTTCCGCTCTGTCTTTTTATCAGGTAAACCCGGTTCAGACAAAGGTACTGTACGACAAAGCGCTTGAATACGCCGGATTGACAGGCGAAGAATCTGTCATTGATGCCTATTGCGGAATTGGAACCATTTCGCTGTTCCTTGCCCAAAAAGCAAAGAAGGTTTTTGGTGTTGAGGTTGTTCCGGAAGCAATTGAAGATGCGAGGCGGAATGCTGAACTGAATGAGATCTTTAATGTGGAATTTGCTGTCGGTGAAGCGGAAACTGTCATTCCGAAATGGTACAAAGAAGGAAACGAGGCTGACGTATTAGTTGTCGACCCGCCGCGTAAAGGGTGCGATGAAGAACTACTTCAAACGATTATTGAAATGAAGCCGAAGAAGGTAGTTTACGTTTCCTGCAACCCGGCTACACTTGCCCGCGACTTGCGGATCCTCGAGGATGGGGGATATAAGACGATTGAAGTTCAGCCTGTTGATATGTTTCCGCAGACGACACATGTCGAAATTTGCGTACTTTTGTTGAAAAAGTGAATGAATGTATGTATATAGATATAGCTAAATTCTCAGCCGATAATACAAGTGCCAGATGCTTATCACCAAACTCCCTGGATTATATACTGCAAAACATATAGCGGATACCGTGGATTATGCGTGTAGACGGAAGAGTAAAACTGGCAAAGCAACTTTACATGTGAATCCGTTTTCAGGCATGTTGTTCTTCCAAAAATGCTATTCAAGCTAAGGCACATTTTTTCGGATAGGGTAAAAACAAACGGGGGTACTAAATATGTATAAATCAAGAAGTTTTATTAATTTTGGTAATTAGGATTGTCGGAAAAATATAGTAATGTCATAGTATGAATGAATATAAAAAATGTTCATTCGGAATGATGGAGGTTGGTTACTTGATAGATAAAAAAGCAGCTATCTTTAATTCTGGAAGGGAGTTATTTTACTCAAAAGGATTCAAAGACACTAATGTTTCAGACATAGCAAAGATGGCCGGAATTGGGATAGGTACTTTTTATAACTACTACACCTCGAAAGAGAAGCTTTTCTTAGAGATTTATCTAAAAGAAAACGAGAATCTTAAAAAGAGTATTGTGGAATCTATTGACCTGAATGATGATCCCGTAACGCTGGTTACAAAGCTAGTGAAACAGAACATCAGTGCTATGAACTCAAATCTGATACTAAAGGAATGGTACAACAGGGATCTCTTTAGTAAACTGGAGCAGTATTTTTATGAACAGGGCGGAATAGAGAGCATTGATGAACTCATGCATAGCGGTAAAGCAGAGTTAATTAAAAAATGGAAGGCTGAAAGGAAAATAAGGGATGATCTGGACGATGAGCTTATATTCGCCCTTTTTAACTCTATACTTTATATCGATATTCATAAAAGAGAAATCGGGATTCACCACTTTCCACAGATTTTATATTACTTAACGGAGTTTATAATGAAAGGCTTAACTGATTGCCGAAAATAGATAGATACAGGCAGTCATTTTTTTGCCCGTACCTGAATGAATTTATCAAATATTCATTCAGGTACGGGAGAGTATTATTTCAGTATGAATTATCCAGTTACCGAGTACAGCTCAGGTAGTTTTAGATTTAACTTATATTGTGAAATAATTCACAATCGGTACTTCCAGGACAAAAATATTACAGGAGAAGTTAGAGAAAGGAGTGGTGCAAGTGGACAAGGCGGTAGTTGCCCAGTCAATGAACGTTGGGATGAGCACAGTGATGACTCACAGAGCTTTCGGCAAGCATGCTGAGGAATCTCTTAGAGCAGTCCGCGATGAAGCTGTACGGCTGGAAGAGCTGCTGAGCCGTTTTATACCCGGAAGCGAGATAAGCAGGATCAACAGGTCTGCAGGTATGAAATATGAAAGGCTGAGCGGTGAAACATATGAGGTGCTGTCCCGTGCTATTGAATTCTCAAGATACTGCCAGGGCCTCTTCGATGTCACTATTGGGCCTTTAGTAACCTTATGGAACAACGGCAAGGATACATTCAAGCCTCCGGAGGAATCAAGGATAAGGAAAATTGTTCCTTTGGTGGACTATTCTGACTTGTTATTGGATCCCTGCGAAAAGGCTTCCGGACTTCAAAGGCTGGGCCAGTCCATTGACCTGGGGGGTATAGGAAAAGGGTTTGCCGGCGATCAGTTTTTGGAGGTATTTAAGAAATACGGCGTCGCATCAGCTTTTACAAATATCGGAGGAAATGTGATGGCTTTAGGGACAAAGCCTGATGGTTCCCCGTGGCGTGTGGGTATCCAGCATCCCAGGCAGGAAAACAGCTTAATGGGTCTTGTTTCTGTGGCTGATAAGACAGTGGTTACATCCGGGGACTATCAGCGATACTTCATTGACAGTAACGGTAAAAGGCATCATCATATCCTGGATCCATCTACTGGATATCCGGCGAAATCAGGTTTGGTAAGCGTGACCATAGTTGCCGATAGCTCCATGGCTGCTGATGCGTTGTCCACCATATTGTTCGTAGCCGGGATGGAAAAGGGGCTTGAACTTCTAAGACGATTCTCCGGAGCTGAAGCCATTCTCGTGGACATAGACTTACAGGTTCACGTTACGGCTGGCTTGAAGAGATGCTTTCAGGCCGGTGAAGGTATAAGCGTGAATATCTTAAATTAAATGGAAGGGAAAGATTTGAATGAAAAGGAAGGGGAAGATTAGAATGCTAATAATTATACTGGTAATTTTTGTTGTGACGGGTTTGGGAGGAGCGCTTATTTTTACTTCGGGGGAACGCCGAGAAGGTAGAAGCCTCCCTATCGCTGATGTGGATTTTAAACAGCTTAATGACGGCACTTATATTGGGGAATATGAAGGTGGAATGTACAAATGGAGGGCCAATGAAGTTCAGGTTACAGTGTCTTCAGGCAAGGTCACTGATATTAAACCACTAAAGCATAAAGAGAACCAATCGCCGGAATTCACGGAGAAGTTATACAATAGAGTAATCAAATCACAGTCGCTGCAGGTAGACACCATAAGCGGTGCAACCATTACTTCCAAGGCCTATCTAAAGTCGGTGGAAAACGCCCTGGACAAAGCACAAAAAAAGTAAGAGAGGAACCTGGATGGTCTCTTTTCGATCCAAAATATTTGAAGGAGGTAATACACATGAATACAGTTGTCAAAACACGGCATGGTGAGGTGCGTGGCATTGTTGCCGATGGAGTGTTCACTTTTAAAGGTATTCCCTATGCAGCGCCACCGTTTGGTCCCAATCGGTTCCTGCCACCACAGTCAGTCGAGCCCTGGAACGGTGTACGAGACGCCATCACCTATGGTCCGGAGGCACCCCAGCTGCGCCCTGACCCGCAGGCTGCGGAGCTTGCCCCAGATCCTGCCGTCCCTGGTGAGGACTGCCTGAACCTCAACATCTGGTCCCCCGAGCTAGGGACGGCCGGGCTACCGGTCATGATGTGGATTCCCGGCGGTATGTTCGAGGTCGGATCGGGGGCGTCGTATAACGGCAGTCACTTCGCCCGCGACGGCATCGTATGCGTGACCATCAATTACCGTGTCGGTGTCGATGGCTTTCTCTATCTTGGCGACGGAAACGCCAACCTCGGTTTGCTTGACCAGGTCGCCGCTCTGGAGTGGGTAAGGGATAATATTGCCGCCTTCGGAGGGGATCCCGGCAACGTCACGATCTTCGGTGAGTCGGCTGGTGCGATGAGCGTCGGCACGCTGCTTTCCATGCCCCGTGCCGATGGCCTGTTCAGGCGAGCTATTGCCCAGAGTGGGGCGGCTCATCAGGTGATCTCGGCTGCCACTGCACAGCGGGTTGGACGGTATCTTGCCGAAAAGCTTGGCGTCGAAGCAACCCGAGAGGCAATCACAGAGGTCCCCATCAATCGTCTGCTTGCGGCGCAGGCGGAGTTGAAGGCCAATCTTCTTGCACATCCCGACCCTGAGCGCTGGGGTTTTGAGGTGGTGGCCAGTACGCTACCGTGGCAGCCTGTAGTCGACGGGAAGATCATCCCTGCACGTCCTATTGATCGCATTGTTGCCGGAGCCGGTGCGGGTGTCGATATCCTGGTCGGCACGAACACCGACGAGTGGAGGTTGTTCCTGGTAGCCAGTGGCGCAATCAACGATGTTACCCATGAAGCTTTGGCCGCGGCTGTTGCGGCATACGGACTCCCGGTAGAAGCGACATTGGCCGTCTATAGCGCGGCACATCCGGGCGCCAGTCCCGGCGATCTGCTCGCGGCTATCCAGACTGACTGGTGGTGCCGTATTCCCGCTATCCGTCTGGCCGATGCACATGCGAAGCGCACCTCGGCCACCTATATGTACGAGTTTGCCTGGCGTTCGCCACAGCTCAACGGACTTCTCGGTGCTTGCCATGCGCTCGAGATTGCCTTCGTTTTTGACACGCTCGACAAGGGATTTAAGCCGATGGTAGGGCCGCTTCTGGGAGACAACCCTCCGCAGCAGCTTGCTGACAACATGCATGCTGCCTGGGTTGAGTTTGCCACCAATGGAGACTGCGGTTGGCCGAATTATGATCTCAACCGCAGAGCAACCATGCGCTTCGATACGACCTCGGTGGTTGTGGACAATCCTCGAGCCGTAGAGCGGGAGCTGTGGGAAGGCGTGCGTTAGGTTTTACTGCTGCCGCATTCCTATACGTAAATTTACCCAATTATAGATGTGTATTATACGAATTAAATATAATCCATAAGGCAATCTTAATTTCCATAGCCTTTGTCGTTAAGCTCGAAACCTATAGAATATATAGAAGATAGCTTTTACATCGTATCCTGCTGTAAATTTTGATGTTGTATTTTACGAAGTATTATCATACAAAAATAACAAACAAGCGGTGGAGGTGTGAAAGTGCCAAATATTAAACCGGTTTCTGATTTAAGAAACTATAACGATGTTCTCCGTTCCTGTCAGGTTGGTGAGCCTGTATTTCTGACTAAAAATGGAAGAGGTCGCTATGTCCTTTTGGATATACAGGAGTACGAAAGGCAGCAGGCCGTGATAAACCTGCTGACCAAGCTCTCCGAAGCAGAGGATGTTATTAAAACAGGAGAGGAATGGAAATCACTCGACGATCTCAAGAAGCATTGGAGGTCCGAGTGTGAAATTCAAAATCCGAATCAACCCTGTCGCAATAGATGATGTTCAAGAGATAAAGGGAAGGAATTTATAAGAAATAATCGAAAAATAGTAAAGGTTAAGAAATTCGTTAATCTAACAGACTGCAGTTGAGTTGAATAAAATAGTAAAAGCGATTCACTAAGTTTTGTTAAATTAATTAAGTGAAGAACGAATTATTACGTCCGCAACGATTACTACCGGCGAAAAAAAATGACGAAAAAAAAGCAATTACAAACGTTGATGTAAATGCGAGATATACAGCCAGAGATA
This sequence comes from Bacillus sp. V33-4, assembly GCF_002860225.1. Taxonomy (NCBI): domain Bacteria; kingdom Bacillati; phylum Bacillota; class Bacilli; order Caryophanales; family Bacillaceae; genus Bacillus; species Bacillus sp. V33-4. The sequence continues at coordinate 16,920 of NZ_PGVC01000016.1, read as the reverse complement.
ATTGGAAAAAAAGACGACTCTAAATTCAAAGATCGAATTAGAGTCGTCTTTTTTGATGAGTCAATTGAGAGAATAACGTCAGTTTTTCAGCGGCCTCTTTTTTTGCGGGCGGGCTTCTTAACTTAGACTCCTTGCATGTGGTTTCGATTTATAAAATTCACAAGAACACCCGTGATTTCAATCGTGGGATGAATGGGAATGTATGTTCCTTTTTTAATGGACCTCCCTCACTATTTAGCAGTATAATTTAGGTGGAGGGAGGTAAGATCATGTACAGCACTTATCAAATTAGAATTTAAAAAGGGCATCGATTTTATCGTTACTTTGACGAAGTATGCTTTCATGCAAAAAATTTCTATAATACAGCGAATTTCTATTTCAGACAGATATTCACTTCTTTATTCTAATAGCGAATCATTACATACACACCAAATAGAGATCATGGGACTCGTTGATGAATATTTGCCTATAATGAATCAAATCAAGTTGGAATACGTTGAAAACCGGAGGCAAAAGGAACTCAAAAGGATCTGGAAGAGCGAAAGGCAATAAATGAATCAACCTTTTTTGAAAAACCAACCACAATCAACAATCTTGTAGGTTTTGGCTTTTTGGATGCTCTTTTCAAAGCATCGAGGCAGCCCGATTATCTGTCATTGCCTTGACAGGTGATGAAAGTGGTGTACAAAAATTGGAAATCCTTTTTAATAGACTCAAAGACTATAAACTGAACCCCCATAAATACACAGGCAGGCCTAAATTGCCAAAATACGCGCCCCCAAAGAATGGCCGGAAAGAACGCCTTTTTTCAATAGAATCCCGTTACTTGAGTAATGGAAGGCTCATAACTTAGCATGATACAATTACTATAGAATGATCAGTAATGAGGAGGTCTGCACGTGGGATGGTTTTGGAATAAAATAAGAAAGTCTTCTCCAGAATTGGAAGCGATTGAGCAATTGAGCGAACAGAACAGCCTGCTCAAAGAGCAATGCAGGTTACTTGGCGAACAGATTGCAAAATTAAGCCGGCTTCAGTACAAAACGAGTAAGGATACACAAGAGAAACTGGATCTCTTAAATGAATCCCTCGATTCGGTCATCAAAAAGCAGGAAGCTTTTGACGAACAAAAGCAAGCGCAAAAAGATCGGGACGAAACAAAACTCCAAGAAGCGGCTCAATCATTGATCCACTGGCTGGATGATCTTGATTTGGTTAACTCCCGTTTAACCGGGGAAAACCAGGATTCCTGGAAAAAACTAATGGAACAATGGATTGAACAGCTTTTGGCTCTGCTAACCAAGTTGGAAATTCAGGAGCTGAAAGTGCTGGGGAGCAGTTTTGATTCAAGAGTGGCAGAATCTATTGGAACCGTCTCAAGGACGGAAGCAAAAACGAATAATGATAGAATCGTCACTTCAAAGGCCAATATACCCTATCAAATCGTGGAAGTTGCCAAAAGAGGATTTATCTCGAAAAGCGGTACATTGCTGCGAAAGGCGCAGGTTATTACATTAGAAGAGGAGAATCCAAATGCCGAATCATGAAAATGTTCATTTTCGTCCGATAGTGGGAATCGACTTGGGCACCACAAATTCAGCTGTTGCGCATATCCATAATGGAAAACCGGAGATCATTCTTTCACCAAAAGGGGAAAGGATTATTCCCTCTGTCGTACTGATTGACCTGAAGAATAATGTCATTGTCGGGGAAGACGCCAGATCCGCACTTGTTGCGATGCCAGACCGGTCCGTGAGTGCCATCAAACGAAAAATGGGCCTAAATGAACCTGTGTCGATCGCTGGACAAGCCCTTCTTCCACAGGAAGTATCGGCTCTTATTTTACAAGAACTCAAATCCTATGTAGATGCCATATATGGTGAAGGAGAGAAAGAAGCAGTCATCACGGTTCCTGCCTATTTTACAGATGAACAGCGCAGGGCAACGAAGCAAGCTGGTGAGCTTGCCGGCTTTGTCGTGGAACGGATTATTAATGAGCCAACCGCTGCTGCCCTTGCTTTTGGGCTGGAACATACGGATGAGGACCGCCTGTTCCTTGTTTATGACCTTGGAGGAGGTACATTCGATGTCTCTGTCGTTGAGATGATGAGCGGCCTGCTTGAGGTAAGGGCATCAACCGGGAACCACCGGCTTGGCGGAGAAGATTTTGACTGGAAGTTAGTAGACTTTTTATCTGAGAAAATAGTAGAGGAGAGCGACATTGATCCCCGAAATGATATCAGGGCGACGGCGCTGCTGAAAGAAGAAGCAGAAAAAATCAAGATGCGATTGAGTAAGGATTTTGTTGTGCCAGTTGAGCTGCCATTGGTCACGGTAAAGGATAATGAACCAGTTGGCATTTCAACGGAGATTACACGTGAACAATTTGTTGGTTTAATCGATGGGCTCCTGCTTGAAACGATGGAGAGTGTAAGCAGTGTCCTCAAGGATGCCCAGATCAGCCCGGCAGATATTGAAGAAGTGCTGCTTGTCGGCGGCTCGACCAGAATACCGAGGGTTCGGGAACTGATTCAAGACATGTTCGCCAAAAGCCCGAGAACAGATGTAAATCCTGATGAAGCAGTCGCGCTGGGCGCCGCTGTCCAGGCTGGATTAAAATCAGGAGCTTTATCTGACAGCGGCCTTGTCGCTACCGATGTGGCCCCGTTCTCCATGGGAATTTCGGTCCTGAAAGAATGGATGGGCCTCACCAAACGTCCCGGCGGCTTTGCACCCATAATTCCACGAAATACGACGATACCTGTGACAAGGACGGAAAAATTCGGCACATCTGCACCGGGGCAGACGGAGGTCGCCATCGAGATTTTCCAGGGCGAACATGAATGGGTGAAGTATAATCACAGGTTGGGAGAATTTTTGCTTTCCGGGATACCGGCGAACTTCGACAAGCAGGAAGAAATTGACGTAACCTTCCGATATAACCTGAATGGAATCCTTGAGGTATCCGCAAAGTGTGTTTCCACAGGAAAAGAGATGAGCGTTATCGTCCAGGACGGATTGCAGCGCGATTCACAGAAAGCCTTTCAGGAAAGTGTCCAACGCCTTGAAGACTTATGGAAGAACGCGGATCAGGATTTGGACGATGAAGAATTAATAGATGCAGATTGGGAAGAGATGGAGGATTTATTGGATGACACAGAGCTGGACGAGTTCGATATTGACAATGAGCAGGCCCCGTCCGTCCTGCATGAAGAGGCAGTCCAGCTTCGCGAACGGGCTGTGAAAATGATGGCTGAGCTTGATGCTGATGGCCAATCCAAGGCTCGACAAGTTATTAATTCCCTGGATCAGGCGATTGCGGGGGATGATCTTGAGCATTTGCGAAATGTTATTGATGAAGCAACTGACGCCTTGATCGATTTGGAATTGTAAGGGAGGGGCATTATTGTGGAAACAACTAAAAAAAAGCGCAAAAGACAGGGCAAGCCGAAGGTAGAGAATCTGTATAAAATTCTCGGGGTTCGTTCCAATTCCAAGCCGGAAAAAATAAAACAGGCTTATATCCAGCAGGTAAAACAATACCCGCCGGAACAATTTCCCGAAGAATTTCAGCGGATCAGAAGGGCATATGAAACTTTGCGCGATCCCTTAAAGCGGGAAGAGTATGATTTGATGCGGAAATACGGCGGTTCCCTGGAAAAAATGATGGAGGAAGCCGTAGAATGTATGGAACAGGAGAATTGGGACCAGGCTGAAAAAATGTTTTCCAATATTTTAAAAATTGCTCCGAAAGCGGTCGGTGCCCGAATTGGCTTGGCGCAAATTCAGCTTAATAACAATGATCTGGATGCATTTGATAAGCAAATGGAAATCCTCTTCGAAGAGGCTGATTCTGTCGAGAATAAGGTGAAGTCGCTTGCAATCAAGGCAAAAGTGCTTAACGATATGGACTTTCCCGAAAAAGCGCTTGACGTGTTGATCCTGCTGGGTGAACGTTATCCTGATCATTTAGATGAGTACAGATTTATGTTCATACAGGTCTATCAAGCTTTAGGGCGGGGGGAAGACGCTTTAAAGATGATCGAATTGGAGCTGCCGGCACTGGAGACGCAGGAACCTGATCACATATTCATTTTTATTGAATGGGTTAACGCCATGATTGAACTGGGGAAGTGGCAGCTCGCTGACAAAATCCAAAAGCGGGTCAGAAAGTTTTTAAAATCCTTAAAAGATGAAGATGATAAATTGATGGCAGCGAGCGCCTTAATCAGTGAGTATGAAGGCTACTATGGGGTGGGTGCTTTCAGGGAAGCCAAGTTCTATATGGATTTGCTCTATGCCCTTGATCCGAAGCATCCTTTAGTTCGGCACAACAGATCAGAAGTGCAGGAGCTCGCACGGGTCCAGAAGGAAATGGGCCGCATGGCAAAAGATGATGAGCTGTTCCCGCTTGTTTCAATACAGGCGATGGAATGGTTTGTGGAAGAATTCAGTGATAATGCAATATTTCCAGATATGATATCTCCGGAAATATTACAAGAATTTAATTTTATGGATGAGGAATATGCTGCAGGAATCAAACGGCTGAAAAAGAAATATCCCCTTACCTACCGGCGTTATCAGGAAGAATGGGAAGAGTTGTATGAAGAAAAAACTTCCGGATTAAACCGGGAAGCCCGCCGACGGTTAAAGTAAATTCTTGATTAACTAAAGGGTGCCTGACCCCCTGTTACGTGACACGAACCGGGGGTCAGCACGATTTGACAAGGCACAGCAGAAAAGGAGATAACAATGAAAGTGAGTATATTAGGTGGTGGCAGCGAGGTTGGAGCTTCCTGTCTGCATATCAATATGGCGGATACAAATCTATTAATTGATGCGGGGATGAGGATGCATGGGGATGAGTTGCTTCCTGCCCTGGGAATGCTGGACAGCCTTGGAAAACCGGATGCCATTTTGGTAACGCACGCCCATGCAGACCATATTGGCGCACTCCCTGTTGTCCATTCACTTTTTCGGAAGATCCCGATTTATGCAACACCTCCAACCGCAGATCTTATGAAAATAATGATGAAAGATTCATATAAACTATTAGAACAGCGATCCCGTGAGGCCAATACTTTGCCTCCATATACGGAAGAACAGGTAAACTCCCTGCTGGATTCGTTGCTTCTTTTTCCTGCGAGCGGGACGTTGCGGATTGGTAATGTAAAAATAACCAGCTTTCGTGCCGGCCATATTCTGGGGGCGGTCATGTTTCTCATTGAAGGAGAAGGAGAAAAGCTGCTTATAACAGGTGACTTGAGCTTCAAAGCGGGCCGGACCATTCCGGGTGTCCAGGTTCCCTATGATATTCAGCCGGATGTGGTCATTATGGAGTCCACTTATGGGAACCGGGCCCATACCGACCGGAACACAGAGGAAAGACGTCTTGCCGAGCATGTTGCGGAAGTGGTTGCCGGAGGGGGCTTTGCGCTTATTCCCGCTTTTGCTCTTGGACGGGCACAGGAGATTTTATTGATTCTGCAAGATTACATGGAAAAAGGGCTAATCCCGGAATTTCCTATCTATGTAGATGGCCTTGTGACACCAATCAGCAGGATTTATAAAAATTATCCCCATTTTTTAAAAGGGCCGGTAGCCCATCGCATTTTGAAAAACGGCGATGTATTTTTAACGGAAGGCCGATGCAAGGCTGTTCAGCCAAAAGAACGCGATCAGGTGCTTAAGGGCAAGCCTGGATGCATTGTTGCATCATCCGGCATGCTGACGGGCGGGGCCAGCTCCTGGTATGCAGAAAGGCTGGTATCCGATGAAAAAAACGCGATTTTTATCACCGGCTACCAGGATGAAGAAAGTCCAGGTAGAAAACTGTTAAACCTTGCCGATGGCATTGAAAACCAGCTGAAATTAAACGGGACAGTCTATCAAGTAAGGTGCCGCGTTGGAAAGTATGGTTTATCCGCGCATGCCGATGCACATGAAATGAACCGTTTTATCCAGGCATTAAAGCCTACTTATACATTGCTTGTCCACGGCGATGATGATGCAAGGGTCCAGCTGGCAGATTTAATTGACCCTAGGTTCCATCCGATTTTAGCAGAGAATGGCGAGTCTTACCCGTTCGCAAAACGGGCGTCAGGAAAAGGTTCAACTGGCAAAAGATATAGGGCAAACGATGAAAGCATGAAGCTCAGGGAAAAGATTGGCAGCCTTATACTCTATCAGCCTGAAAATGAAAACATTTTTAAGCTGGCAATTTGCACAGGCATTCACCCCAAAACAAACTCATTTATTTGCCAGACACTTAAAGGAAAGCAGCTCAGGCTCCATGCGGACCAGGTTACAGAAACGATTGACAGCTGGAACCGGTCGATGGAGGAACTAAGAGAGGCGGCTGGAAACGTTTTATCCTTTGTTCGGCCTTTTCTTGAAAAAATAAATTGGAGTTCTCTGCCCAATCAAACTCTCACCCTTAAAGATATTTATACTGCGATTCAAATTAGCAGCCTACGGGAGAAACTGGCTGTAGCATTGGCTCTGCAAGGCATTCCATCTGAAAACCGTATTAATAATCAAGACGGCACAAACAATTATAAATTCGACGCAAAAGTTAAGCAGCAGCTGGGCTCAATGGAGTTGCCGATTCAGGGAATTAAACATAATCCCACTGCAGCAATGGAAACCGTCCGAAGGCTCTTGGCCGATAATCCACGGTTTATACGCTGCGGTGTGGATGAATTAGGAACTGATGAAGAAAGGCTTACGGTCTACTTTGATTTTCCAGATGCTGTGCCAGAACGTGAGAAAAGTGAACTTTATGATTTGATCAGGAAGGAAACAGGTTGGGCAGCCAGCTTTTCAGATTCTGTCCGCCAGGATCTTTTGCAAACCCGGCTCATAAAGCTTCTGGGCCGTTCAATTGGTTCCCCCTCCATACACTTAAATGACCGGATAGTGGCTGTGGCGGTTGACAAGCCAAACGATGGCGATAAGATCATTGATAAATTTAAAGAAGAAACTGGGTTCACCCTGCAATTTAATATGGGATCTTCGACGTCTTCTGCCAACAATTTCGATGAAATCATTCAATCCAATATTCGTTCAAAACGCCTTGAAAATAACCAGGCGATTGAAGAAGCGAAAAAATGGGCGGCGGACCGGGGGATAACCATCTATAAAACGGGAATAAAACAACAAGATGGACAATGGGTGATGGAAGTCCACTTTATCTCACCAGAAATAGCCATGGAGCATGAAACCGACTTGGAGGAACTATCCTACCGAATCGGCATGCCGGTTACGTTTGCAAAAAATCCGAAGCAAAACGAAATCATCCGCCTGACACTTGAAGTTATTCCAGAAACTTGGGAATTAAAGAAAAATCCTTCGGTTCATATCGATAAAAAGACAGTTGCTATAAAACTGGCGTCGTCGCCGGACGATAGAGATATACAGCAAATTAATGATCAGCTGAAAAAAGAAACTGGGTACGCTTTGGAAGTTAATTTTTTATAGAGGAAGGAGGTTAGAACAATGAAGCTTGGTTCAGAACAACGCCCGATTATTGTAAAGGTTCAAACAGATGAGAAAATAGGCACCATTACTAAAATATGTAAACATTTCGGCTGGCGTTTTATTATTGGCATAGAGCCTATGGAAGATTTGACAGATCTGAGGGCTGCATTGAAGGATGCATTGACGCCTGGAGATGTGTACAGTCTATGTCCTTGTGGAAGCGAAAAAAATATAAGTTTTGCTGCGGAAAAAAATGAAAAACTTTGATGTGAATGAATACATCAGGAATTTTCAGTTTAAGGAATCGTAACAGGCGCGCACAGAAAATGAAAAGACTGTGTATTAGTGCGCCGTCTAATTTGTGACAAAATCTATGCTAGTCCTAATGGCTTTTCGTTAATTTGGAGCAGAATATTGCAATGCAGGTAGAGGTATAATACCGCCCCATTGCTTAAAGTAGTTATAGTCGCCTTTAGTGTAGTGTCTGAGAAAAGTAATCCACACATGTGGGTGCGTTGCGTGGACACAGGGCCAATAGCCCTTGCTTTAAGCGATATACAGGGTTTTAGCCTAATAACAAAGTATGTTTTTGTGTTCCCTCAGACTGAAGGTTTGAGGGAATTTTTTATTAGGGTTTTATGAGCGTTATATAATATATACATTTACACATAATTAATACTTTTGTGTGCCTGTTTTAAAGAATGCGTTTTTAAGATCATTTCCACATTATATGAAGTATTGAAGCGCACAGTTAAGAATATAGGGAGTAACGGAGGTGGAGGTCGCTTCCATGTTTTTAGCCCTAACGTCTCGGATTTCAGTACATACCTTCAAAATATTAAAGGGCTTCATCCTTGTGTGGAAAGGGTATAATAAATTGGAAGAAGTAGACATTATAAAGGGCTGCCTTGTGCTGATATGGAAAGCAGACAACTAAAAAATTATAAAGAATGCCTATGATTTTTGTTTTATGTAAAAGTAAAATTAGGATACAGAAAGAAAAAAGAGGAAAAGGAGATACGATGACAAAAGAAATAAAAGAAACAGGATGGAACTTTGACAATAGTTATGCCCGTCTGCCGAAATCATTTTTTACAAGTCTTAACCCTACCCCAGTACGCTCACCGAAGCTGATCATTCTCAATGATTCACTGGCAGCATCGCTGGGTTTGAACGCCGAGGCGCTGCAAAGCGAAGATGGCGCAGCTGTGCTTGCTGGAAACCGGATTCCTGAAGGTGCTTTGCCTCTTGCTCAAGCTTATGCGGGGCATCAATTCGGGCATTTTACGATGTTAGGGGACGGCCGGGCCCTGCTGCTAGGCGAGCAGATGACTCCCCTGGATAAGCGGTTTGATATTCAACTTAAGGGATCAGGTAGAACGCCATATTCCAGGGGGGGCGATGGTCGAGCTGCACTTGGTCCGATGTTGCGCGAATACATCATCAGCGAAGCAATGCATGCGCTAGGTATTCCTAGCACCCGCAGTCTGGCGGTGGTGACTACCGGTGAGTCAGTAATCCGCGAAACTGCCCTGCCTGGTGCAATTCTGACACGGGTGGCTGCCAGTCATCTGCGCGTCGGCACCTTTCAATACGCTGCAAAATGGGGCACAGTTGAGGAACTCCGAATCTTAGCTGATTATACACTAAAGCGCCATTTTCCAGACGTTGAAGCTGATGAGAGCCGGTATCTTTCGCTGCTTCAGGAAGTAATCAAGCGTCAGGCCGTCCTGATTGCCAAATGGCAACTGGTTGGCTTTATCCACGGGGTGATGAACACCGACAACATGACCATTAGCGGAGAAACCATCGATTATGGTCCTTGCGCCTTTATGGATGAATATGACCCGGCTACGGTATTCAGTTCCATTGACATTCATGGCCGCTATGCCTATGGCAATCAGCCGAATATTGGGGGGTGGAATCTCGCGAAATTTGCTGAATCCCTATTGCCGCTGCTGCATGCAGACCAGGAGGAGGCTGTCCAACTGGCCCAGGATGCGATTTCAGAATTTCCGGAGTTGTATCACCATAATTGGCTCGCAGGAATGAGAGCAAAATTGGGGATATTTAACGAAGAGAAACAGGATGAATCCCTTATTGAAGACCTCCTCAGTATGATGCAGAAGCATCGTGCGGACTATACCAATACCTTCCGCGCATTAACTTTTGATAGACATGAGGATACGGTCCTGTTTGGGACCCCGGAATTTGCTCAGTGGCATGAGCTGTGGCAGGAAAGGCTGGGCAGGCAGGAGCAGTCGAAAGCCTCCTCGAGTCAGTTGATGCGGAACAGCAATCCTGCGGTAATCCCTCGGAACCACCGGGTAGAAGCAGCACTGGAAGCCGCAGTGAAACAAGGAGACTACAGCGTGATGGAAAGGCTTCTTGATGTTCTTTCAACTCCTTACGGGCACTCCCCAGAACAGGCTGAATACGCCACACTGCCTGCGCCATCAACCCGTCCTTACCGAACCTATTGCGGGACATGATACTACAAGCTAGGGATGGTTCTATCTGCTTTTCTCAACCAATTTGACGCCTTGTCATGGTTTACTATTAGTGCAAGATAATGCTACCCCTTTACTTGAGGTAGCATTATTTTAGTTTATTATTTCTTCTGTTCACCTATTTGGTAACTTTACCCTCATTTTTTATGGTGAAAAGGGATAGGTTTCTTGGTCAATATAGTGACTAACGAAGCAGGTTTGTTTAGGGAAAAGGATGCCACAGTTGAAAGAAAATAGCTATGTTCAATCTCCAATTTTTTATATTCAAATATTCATTTTTTTAAATGATTACTGACGCACTTTCTTGAACATACTAACGATGAAGATTCAAAAATTGTTAACATCTCTACAGAATCAGAAGTGATAAAAAGAGGTAATCTTTATATAAGCTATTATTATAGTGATAAAACATTTACCACCTAGGAGGGAAATTATGCAAACTAAAGCTGCAGTCACATTCGGTAGCGGGGAACCATTTGAAATCACAGATATTACTATTGATGAGCCACAAGCAGGTGAGGTATTAATCCGTATTGTTGGAACGGGGATTTGCCACACGGATATCCTTGCACAGACCCAAGCATATCCCGTCCCTCTTCCTGCTGTTCTAGGTCATGAAGGGGCTGGTGTTGTTGAAAAGGTAGGATTGGGTATTACGCACATCGCACCAGGCGACCATGTTGTACTGTCGTATAGTTCTTGTGGTACATGTGAGAATTGTTTAAGCGGTAAAGCTTATGCTTGCGAATCATTTTATGATTTAAACTTCGGCGGCAGAATGATTGATGGCACAAGCCGATTACATAAGGATGACCAGGACATTTCTAACTTTTTTGGCCAGTCGAGCTTCGCCTATTATGCAGTAGCATCTGCACGCAACGTCGTGAAAGTTCCAAAAGACGTACCGCTTGAAATGCTCGGACCACTTGGATGTGGAGTTCAGACAGGTAGCGGGGCTGTATTAAATAAATTAAAGCCTGAGCATGGTTCAAGCATTGTTGTTTTTGGATGCGGCACTGTTGGGTTAAGTGCGATAATGGGTGCCAATGTAACTAATTGCGGTATTATCATCGCAGTTGATGTCCAAGAAAACCGTCTGGAATTAGCAAAGGAATTAGGCGCAACCCACACCATCAACGCCAAAGATGGTGATGTTTTGGAAGCTATTATGAAAATCTCGCCCAAAGGTGTAAATTACGCCATCGAATCCAGCGGAAGGCCTGATAATACAAGATTGGCTGTTGATTCCCTTGCTGTGTTAGGAACAGCTGTACAAGTAGCAGGGGGGCCAGTTGGGTCAGAAGTAAGCTTAGATATTAATACGATCCTATTTGAAAGAAACCTGAATGGCTTCCTGATGGGAGAAGGCGTTCCGCAAATATATATTCCTAAGTTGATTGAACTGTACAAAAAAGGTAAATTTCCTTTTGATAAATTAATTAAATACTACACATTAGAAGAAATCAACGAAGCAATCCAAGATACGAAAAAAGGCACAACCATTAAACCAATTATTAAGTTTGGGTGACAATTTTATATCACCAGCTATGGATGGTTTGTGACAATTTTTTTCTCGTTAAAAGATTTGTTTAAAGGTGTTGGAATATTAGTATTGAGTATATCTTTCATTTCCTGGGTGTTGCCTGTTTTTAAACAACTAAACGGAACATCAGAAAAAGAATTTGTAGAAGAAACTTTTTAAAAAAGTGACGGTGGATTTAAGGAGATTAATGGACTTAAACTCGATCGTTCTGTTGTAATATAGCCGATGCACCGACTGCCAAAATTCATAACTGAACTATGGCTTAGCTCCACTCGGCAATCAAAGAGTTCTAGGTAGTGGAGCAGGCCAATGCAGTTGTACTTTTGGGTAAGACTACAAGTATTCTTGATAAAAGGAAAGTTCAGTCTCTGCTTCAAAATAATGCCCGTCAACATTTAAAATAAACTCCAAAATATCCTCTGCTGCATGTGCATTTATAAATTTTCTTTGGCTCTTTATAATGTTATTTAGCTTTTCACCATCATTTTCAAGTAATGCGGTTATTGTTTGTTTGATGTCGCTTGGATTCTTGCATATTACGCCCAAATTTGACCTCTCCGCAAATGCAGGATTGTCTTCTTCCTGGCCAGGCAATGCTCCTGTTATAATTAACGGTGTGTTGGAAGCGATCGCCTCAAACATGACATTGGGACTGCCGCGTGTAAAGGCAATGTCAGAAGCAAACATTAAATCTTGAATGTTTTTTGTAAAACCGTATATCTCAACTTTATCTCCATATTGGCCCTTAAGCGAGTGCTCCAGCTTTGCCTTTAGCTTTTCATTTCTTCCTGCAACGATTTTTACTGTGCAATCAAAATGATCGAGCAGATTTTCCGCAATTTTCTTCATGTTTCCTACACCTTCACCACCACTCATGATTAAGCATTTTAAAGGTGCGCCGTCTTTATCACGTACTTTTTTATGTATGCCTTTTCGGAAAAACCTCGAACGTACCGGAAATCCGAGCACTTTTATGTTTTCATCTGGAATGCCATATTCTATACACTTATCCCGCGCTTCAACAGTCGGGCTGATAATGTAATCAGCGCGTTTATCCGCCCAAAGTGGGTAAATGTTTACAAGATCGGCGATAAGGATAATAAAAGGTATTTTAAGATGTTGTTTGTCTAATATATTTAGAACAGAACCGTTAAAATTAGGGTGGACTGATAAAATCAAATCCGGACGTACTTCATCCAGCAATGTTAAAAAGTTATCTCTGATCTGTGATTCTATAAGGCCATTAATTAACGATGGCGTCATAGAAGACAAGCTCCATACCATCTTCCATAACTGCTCCGTATTTCTCGTTATGGGCCCGTAAGACTTACCGATGTTTTGAAGGAGTTGTCCGCCAAGCGAAAAGCCATCTACTACATGGATTTTAACGTCATCGCCAAGTCCGATCTTTTCGCACAAAGATTCTGTTATACTTTTATGTCCATGACCTGTATTGTCGGATGAAATGATGAGTATTTTTTTGCTCATTTTACCAAGCCCTTCATAAAAGACGTATAATCAGATTATAACAAAATCAAAAGTTTGATGCTCGGTTACATAAATTCTTAATACAATATTAATATTTTGGTATGCATTCATGTTATAGGTCTTTCAACACATTGATAAAGGGGCTATAAAATTATTTTGAAAAATACTAATGTGAAAATAATCTATTCTATATTTGTATTTATCGCGTTGGCAGCGTTTGATCATATCATCATTGGGTTATTTCCGCCGCTGTTTCAATATATAGCTGATGATTTAAATGTGCCCATAGCCAGTCTCGGTATTGTTTCAGCTATTAATATATTAGTAACAGCGATTTCTTCAGTTTACTGGGGATATCTTTCAGGTAGATTTAATCGCAAAAGACTTATTATTATCGGAACATTAATTTGGGTCTTATCAGTATTTCTAACATCGATAAGCACCAGTTATATACAGCTACTAATATTTCAGATCTTAACGGGAATAGGTTTAGGATGCATTGCCTCTATTGGATTCAGCGTATTGACAGATTATATCCCGTATCGAAAACGTGGTATGGTTCTGAGCCTTTGGGGCATGGCGCAAGGCTTGGGGGGAATTGCTGGGGCATTGTTGGCTTCTTTAACTGCATCAAACACTAATTGGAGATGGCCTTTTGAATTAGTAGGGTTTATAGGCTTTTTTCTGATTGTCCTCTACCTGTTTGTCAAAGAACCATCAAGGGGGGAATCAGACCCCGAGCTGAAAGGCTTCATTAAAAATGGACAATCCTACAACTATTTTATTGAAGCAAAGCATATATTAGGAATTCTATTAAAGGGCAGTAATGTGTTTCTGTTTTTGCAGGCATTCTTTATGAATATTGCAACAGGAAGTCTCATCTGGATTCCAACCTTATTTATCTTCAAAATCATCCAGCAAGGCTACAGCATGGAAACAGCAGTGATTGCCTCCGGTTATCTTTATGCTATATTTCAGCTTGGCGGGATGATGTCAATTTACTTGGGCCATCTTGGTGATAAACTTCAAAAGAAAACCTTTAAGGGCCGAGCTTATTTAACCGCGCTCTTCGTATTTGTGACGATGCCGCTTTATGTACTTATGTTTTCAGTTCCAATGGATAACCTGTCTTTGCCTAATGACAACAATCCTATATTCATTTTGGTCAGTATCATCAAGCAAATATTTGTGAATCCATGGATGGCCTTATTGTTTGTGTTATCGTTTTTTGCGTCTGCTGCCCAATCTGCCAACACACCAAACTGGCTGGCGCTAATCACAGATGTAAATCTTCCCGAGCATAGAGGTACAGCCTTCAGCGTCGCCAACCTTTTCAACAGTTTAGGAAGAACGATTGGAAACGTAGGAGTTGGTGTTTTGCTAGGTCTCATTTCCGTTCGCTTCCAAGAACCGTACAGCTATATTATTACTTTGTCGATACTGCAAATTTTCCTTATTCCCTCGGCAATATGTTATATAAAAATGGCGAAAAAAAATGTTGCCGACATCAACAAAGTTAAAGAAACACTTAAGGCAAGATCGGAACAAAATAGGAGCCGTGCGTTATCACAATGAATTTCGTTGACAATAGAGACGGAAGCAGATTATGACATAACAAAAACAGGTCGCCCAAATGAGAATTTTTATAAGTAATGCCTATATTCATTATTATTCTTGATCTTTTTGATGAAAATATAATTTTCGTAGAGATCACATCAATAGTTATAGACTTCATTTATAACCAGTTACCATTGATGTAAATCGGTATTTGTCCGACAAGATTCGATGTCTTCAAATGAAGTATTTATAAAAATCAATGCCTGAATTTCGGCGACGGTACTCCTTTTAAGACATTATAATGGTATTAGTTAACCTATCTGAAGGAGGGCGAGCATGATAACTGCAGATAAGAGAGAGTACTATCAAGCCTTGATCGACAAAAATACAGAATACGAAGGTGTCTTTTATGTCGGGGTCAAAACTACCGGTGTGTTCTGCCGCCCGACCTGCCCTGCAAGAAAGCCGAAATTCGAGAACTGCGAATTTTTTGAAAATGCCCAGCAAGCACTGCTGGCTTCATATCGCCCCTGTAAACGCTGCCGACCGTTGTCCCATCCCAATCAGGTCTCAGAACTTGTCCAAAAGCTTGTGGAAGCTGTTGAAGATAATCCCGAGAAACGCTGGAAGGATAAAGATTTTCGGGAATTATCGGTGGATGCATCAACGGCTCGTCGCCAGTTCAAAAAGCGATTTGGAATGACATTCGTTGAGTATGCACGGGCGCGCCGGATGGGTCTGGCGATGAAACAAATCAGGGAGGGTGAGGCTGTGATTGACGCACAACTTTCAACAGGATATGAATCGAGCAGTGGATTTAGGGATGCCTTTTCACGTATTATGGGTGCGGCGCCTACCATGCTCGGATATAATAACATCCTAAAGGCAGCATGGCTGGATACTAAGCTAGGTCCGATGATTGCAATTGCGGACGAGGAATCTCTTTATCTTTTAGAATTTGTGGATCGCCGCGGTTTGGAACGGGAAGTTGAACGTCTTAGACAGAAAACAAAATCAGCGATTATTCCCGGGCAAACAGAACCGATTCAATCGATCAAAAGTGAACTGGATCAATATTTTGACGGCAAACTAACAGAATTCAAAACACCATTATTTTTTCTTGGATCTCCTTTTCAACGTGGGGTGTGGGAACAATTGCGAAAAATTCCTTACGGCCAAACAATATCCTACTCCGGCTTGGCTGCTGCAGTTGGCAAACCATCTGCCTTTCGGGCTGCTGCAAATGCAAATGGTGCAAACCAACTCGCCATCATAATTCCATGTCACCGCGTCATTAATACAAATGGAGAGCTGGGTGGCTATGCGGGTGGCCTGACCCGCAAAAAATGGCTGATTAACCATGAAGCCAAAGCAATAATAGAACATAATAGTGCAGAATAACTTGAAAACGGATAACATAATGTGTAGTGCGTTGCAAAGATGGATAAAAAAGCAGGAACCGCAAAATAAGTTCCTGCTTTTTTATGCTTGTAAGAAACAACTGTCTGTCCAGTAGAGTTTGTTAAAAAATTAATTCTGCCAACTCCCTTGGATACTCCGTAATCAATTTTGTCCCGTCTTTAGTAAGTATCACTGTATCAGAATGTCTGAATCCTCCGACTTCAGGAATATAGATTCCTGGCTCGATTGTGAAAACCATGCCTTCTTGTAATACTAAGTTGTTATCAAAGCGAAGCGACGGTTCTTCGTGTAATCCAATTCCGATTCCGTGGCCTGTTCGATGGATGCTGTATTGTTCAAGACCTGCTTTTCTGAATATGTTCCGGGCAGCGTCGTCGACTTCTTTTGCTGTAACCCCGACTTTGATCGCTTCTAAAGCGGCAAGCTGGGCTTCATAGGCGGCCTTGAAAGCATCTTTTTGTTTGTCTGATGGTTTAAGGTTCGTTCACATTCAGCCCGGTATCCATTCAAGCCGACCTGGCGGCTGTGTACGACTATATCATTTTCTTCAAGTTTTCTTGTGTGCGAGAATGCGTGTGGCATCACGCTTCGTTCCAGCCCGGAAGGGGACATGGCGAAGAAATCCAATGTTGCATTTGGATGCTTTGTCGACGTTTCTTCTAATAAGGCTTTGTTCCCAAACTGGTCTATTTCCATTTCAGTGATGCCAGCTTTTACATTTTCTAATGAATGTGACAGGGCATGACTGACTAATCGACCGGATTCAATGATAAGATCGATTTCCTTCCATATGCTGCCGTAATTTTGCAATACGTTTGCTTGAATCCATTTTTATATCCCCTTTCATTTATAAATATATTATCACTAGTGTTGCATAAATACTGTCGAAAAATTCAATCTATTCATTCTCATGGTTTAGAG
>NZ_PGVC01000015.1:0-29664 GCF_002860225.1 Bacillus sp. V33-4 | reverse complement strand
TCATCAGGCGTGTTGATTAACCAGTTTTATACAGTAAAATAAATGAAAAAAAGACACTTTTCTTGTAGGATGGAAGTACGACCCACCAAACTCAAGAAAGAGGTGTCCTTATGATTAAGAATACCACATTCCCGAATTTGGTCCAAAAGATTATTTTAGAAGATGAAATGGAAACCATAAAAAAAGCGATAGGTTATCATGATACAGCACGAAAACTGACTATTTTCCATCTCGTTCAATATCTTGTTACGGCTGCAGCAAATGAATGGAAGAGTTTCCGTCACAGTGCTGATGTTGGTGAAAACTTTGACCTTCCCAGCGTCGACCACTCTACACTCTCAAAAAAAGCAGCCAGCGTGGATTTTCAAGTATTCAAGCAAGTATTTGAGCTTGTTGTTTCAAAATGCAATCGCGAGACACGCCGAGCCCTCAAGATTCCAAAACAGCTCCTAATAGTAGATTCCACTACGATCACAGTTGGGAAAACACGGCTTCCATGGGCTGTTTATCATGGTCAACGGTCAGGTGTAAAACTGCATGTTGGTTTTACACCAAAAACGGGAATGCCTTTAAAAGTCATGGAATCAACCGGACTTGTCCACGATGGGCCAGTTGGTGAAAAATTCGCCGACCCTCGTTTTATATTGGTAGAGGACCGTGCCTATTTTAAAATTAAGCGCATTGATCAATTTGTCGAAGATGGCCAATCTTTTGTTATCCGCATGAAAGACAACATTGAAATTCATCGCCCCCATTCCTTAAAACGGTTAGTCGAAGAGCCTTCCCGGGTCACCAAGGATATTACTTGTCAGTTAGGGACTCCACAATCACGTTCTGAAAAGCGTCATCGTGTTATTTTCTTCAAAGATGACAAGAAGCGTGAAATACGGGTGGTAACCGACTTAATGAAGGTTTCGGCAGAAGTGATTGCCGAAATGTATAAAACGCGATGGCAGATTGAAACTTTTTTCAGATGGATTAAACAGAACTTAAATGTACCCGTTTTGTTCGGGACAACGGAAAACGCAGTCTATAATCAGCTATATGCCGCACTAATCGCTTTCGTTCTCCTCAAGTGGCTTTATGATTGCTCGTCAAAAGGCAGTATTTTCACGAAATTATCTTTTATTTCTTTTCAACGAAAGTGGTTTGAATGCGCGCTTCCGATAGACTGGGCCTCAGAAATGGCACTCGTCATAAGTAAGTACAGTACGAATAACGGGATAGGTTTGTCTAATTATGGATAATCAACACTCATGAAATTTCATAAAAGAACAAGCTATGTACGAGTTTCTTCCTACTGACAATATTACAAAACAGCAATAATCCCAATGAAAGAAGCACAGACGAGCTGGCGAGATTATATATCCGCGAACAACAACATATTATCCGCGAAGCGGCTCAACCGGATTCAATTTTTTTGCACAACAAAAACCCTCGATATCCAAGGGTCCTTGTTTTAGCTATTAATCTATTTCCCGATTATATTCGTCCATCATTAAATCTTAAATTGGGCAATCGTCAGTTGCAGTTCTTCAGCGAGTTGAGAAAGTGCCAGCGCTGAAGATGAGACCTCTTCCATCGTCGCGAGAGATTCCTGGCTGGCAGACGATGTTTGTTGGCTCGCACTCGCGCTTTCCTCGGCTGTTTTGTTGACCACGTCCATAGAGCTGACAATTTGTTGGCTGCCGGCAGACATTTGTTGAACGGTAGCCGCGACTTCTTGCACTTTTCCTGTTACATTTGCTACGGCAGATTCAATAACAATAAATGTTTCGCTCACCTGTTGCGTTCTGGCAACGCCATCAGCCACTTTTTCTGTGCCGCGATTCATTGATTCGACTGCGCTTTCAGTTTCTGTTTGAATTTTTCCAATCAATTCGGCAATCTGTTGGGCAGAGCTTGCAGATTCTTCGGCAAGCTTACGGACTTCGTCGGCTACGACCGCAAACCCCCTTCCCATTTCACCGGCCCGGGCAGCCTCGATCGCTGCATTTAATGCGAGTAAATTAGTTTGACTGGCAATTTCGGTGATCATCGAAACAATCTTGCCAATCTCGTTGGATCGATCACCAAGAGTTTCGATGATTGTGGCTGTTTCTTGGACGGTTACATCAATTTCATTCATCTGTTCCAAAACTGACTTAACAGCGTTGACTCCCTCTGCAGACGCCTCGGAGGCGTTTTCCGCCAGGCCTGTGACTTCCTCACTATTAACAGCGATTTGCTGTATCCCCTCTGACATCTGATTGACCGCTGTCGCAGTTTCAAAGACGGAACTCAATTGTTTTTCTGATCCAGCTGCCAATTGTTGGGTGGCAGACACAATTTGTTCGGTCGCTTTTGTCGTTTGCTCTGCACCTGCTGTCAGTTCTTCCGAGGACGCTGCTACTTGAACTGAAGCGTCTCGAACTTTTGACAATATAGAACGAAGATCCTGAACCATCTTATTCGTCGCGAGCATCAGATCTGCCACTTCATCCTGTGATTTCACCTTCATTTCCGCCACGGTCAGATCGCCGCCTGCGACTTGGGTTAATGCTGTTGATACGGTTTGGATTGGTTTGGAAATCATTCTTGACAAGAAGACTCCAATAACAACTGCTCCCACACATGCAATAACACTTAATATCGCTACCAAAACCTGCGTTGATTTAACCTGTTCGCTTGTCTCTATTGCTGATGTATCCATGATTTCTCTTTGGCCATTGGCAATCGATTCTGCTTGCGGTGCCAATTCCTTGCCGATCGGGAATACGTCACTAAGAAAAAAATCGACAAGGACCTGATTATCTTCTTGAGGCAATTTGAGTAATTTTTCATACCTCGACTTAAATTCAGCATTATAATCCGTCAGATCATTTAAAGTTTTTTTAAAGTCTTTGAGAACAACTAGATCGTTTGTTTCGTCAATCAGCTTGTCCATTTCTGAATTTGCTTCTTGTAGCTTATTGATGTTTTCTGCATCGCCCGTGATCAGGTAACCTCGCAGAAAATTAGTTTGTTCCAATGCAAGTGCCTGCATTTCCTTAGCATTAAGCGCAATAATTGCCCGTCTATTGACGAGATCATCATAAGATTTATCAGTTTTGTTCAAGGAGTAATAAAAAATTCCACTGATTAATCCTAGTAAAGCTGCCACAGATAAAAATCCACCAATCAACTTTTTACCAATTGTCCATTTCATTTACATTTCCCCCATAATCATGATGTATTAGTGGTATATGGTAGCTTAGTTTACTAGATAAATGAAAATTCTACCATCAGGGGATTCCCTGATTTTTACATAGGGGAAAAAGAGAATTGTGTCAATTCGTGTCACAAAAATGAAGGCCCAACCCGAAAAAATGTTATTTCCGAGTTGGGCCCGATTATTTAAACCAGCCTTTCTTTTTAAACCATATCGCCATCCCAAATCCTACTGCAAACATGACAAATAATGTTGCAAAGTACCCGTATTTCCAGGTCAATTCCGGCATGTTTTCAAAGTTCATTCCGTAAACCCCTGCAATAAACGTTAATGGCATAAAAATCGTTGTGATAACCGTTAATACCTTCATGACGCGGTTAGACTGATTGGCATTTAATGAAAGGTAGCTATCGCGGATATCCATTGTTATTTCTCTATTCGTATCAATCATTTCCGATAATTTAAGTAAATGATCATGAATGTCAGCAAAATATTCTTTTCTATGTTGCAAATTTGTAAGCCGATGGGAATTTAGCATACGGTATAACAAATCCTTCATAGGAGAAACCGTATGTCTAAATGATAATAGATCGTGCCGTGTGTCAAATAAGCCTTCGAGCAGTTCTTCCATACTCTTATTTGTGGAATTATCTTCTATTTCAGTAAGAGTATCTTCTATTTTATAAATGATGGGAAAATAATTATCGACTAGCTTATCGATTAAATGGTATAAAACAAGATATTGATCCCATCGCTCCAACTTGGACGATTCGTGAAGCCGACCCCATACTTCCTCAATTTCATTTGATTGATGTTGGTGAAAAGTGACAATATAATGCTCACCAAGAAATACATTTACTTCTTCTTTTTCGAACGTTTCAGGATTTACACTATGCGTTACAAAAAAGACTTGTTCCTCATAATAGTCGAGCTTCGGGCGTTGTAGTCTGACCGTACAATCTTCAATCGCAAGTGGATGGAAGCGGAGGGGATGCTGTAATATCAGAAGTTCGTCAGCGGTCGGTTCTGAAAAATCAATCCAATACCACAAATAGTCATTTGAAATAAGCTCCTCAATAGCTATGTCATAGACCAGTTTATACGAATGAGTAATAGCATATGTTTTGATCATTAAGACCTTCTCCCAACAGGAACGACTTATTTCTTAGTAATTAAGCGATTTTTTATAAAGAGAGCGGCGAATAAAATAAGTATAACTGCCAAAATAGCGTAAACCACATTTGAATAGATATCCATATAGCCAACAATGGTTTCCCAGGAAGAGCCAACCGCGGCTCCGATGTTGACGAGGATGATATTCCAAATGAGTGTTCCTGCTGTTGTAAAAATGAGAAAAATCCCAAAGTTCATCCGAGCCATACCTGCCGGTACCGAAATAAGGCTTCTGATCAAAGGGATCAGCCTGCAGAAGAAAACCGTCCAAAACCCATACCTGTCAAACCATTCATTTGCTTTATGAACGTCTTTTTTTGTTAAACGGAGAATATGTCCCCATTTTTCGACGATCTTTTCGATTCGTTCTATATTAATCAGCAAGCCAACCCAGTAAAGAACGGCTGCCCCGGCAACGGACCCAAGAGTAGAGACTGCGACCACTCCGGTTATACTCATATTTGATGTCGTTGTCATAAAGCCGCCGAATGTTAAAATGACCTCTGATGGGATCGGTGGAAAAATATTTTCTAATGCGATAAGCAAAAATATCCCCATATATCCGTAATTATTCATTATTTCCGTTATCCAGTTTTCCATTTTGATTTTCTCCCTATAAATAAATATTTTATTTCTCCAACCATTGTCTTTTTAGTTCCAAAATATGCTGCTAAACTAGCTCCTGAATTTTAATGTCCAGGATAATATCATAATTCTCATTATAACAAGAGGATAAACGTTAAAGAAACACATAGATTAAAACTGATCGAATTGGCAGATTCCAAATCAGCTCAGCCACCATCTGCATTTACCATTTTTCCTTTTAAACGCTGAAACAACCAGATTGTAAATCCAAGCCAAAGTCCACCTGCTAAATAACCGCCGATAATATCACTTGGGTAATGGACTCCTAAATAAATTCGGCTTATTCCGATTATACAAATCATAAAGACGCTGAACATAATCAAAATTCTGCGTCCCGATTTGCTGGGAATATGTCTCAAGAGCAAGAATGTCGATATCCCATATACCGACATTGCATTCATGGCATGTCCACTCGGAAAACTATAGCCACCTATCTCAATTAAGCGGTGCAAGTCGGGGCGGGCCCGCTGAAATATCAGCTTTAATAGTTGATTTAAAACAGCTGATCCGGCGGTGACGGCAATATATAATGTTAGTTCTGAACGATCATCCAAAAATTTCCTAATTAAAAACAAAAATATCAGCGAAAGAATCACGATCACAGGTGCAGATCCAATAAGAGTGAAAAATTTCATGACCGATGTTAGATAAAGTGATTCAACCCCTTGAATATAGGCAATCACGATATTATCAAAGCGTATGAGTTTGGAGCTGCTGATTGAGAACGCCATAAAACTAAATGCGGTGAGAGAGATGATAGCCAGTATGGAAGGCGTTATCAGTTGATATTTTTTCTTCATCTGGACACACCCTTTCTGGTTCACTATATTTGTGTACTTCCCAAGAAAGAAAACTAATTTCCATTGTAACAAATTCCTGGCATATAAAATAACATACCCTTTACCGTGATTTTAAAATAGCTCCCGCTGGATCCTTCATCCATATTTTCAATAATGGGATCAATTTTATTTCAGCCAGGATAGCTTCCCTCCATAAACGTACCTTCTCAGGAAAATCAATATATTAGACATTATCGTAATAAAATATTATTCTACTGTTAACGATAGTCTTTTTTAACGGCAACTTCTCTTCCTGTTGCCGCCTTAACTACCATTTGATAAATTTGGGAAAACTATACTCGAAAACTATCATTCGAGTCACTTTCAATCCTTCAAGCGATCGACCTCTATGTAATGCAACAAAAATGCTCAGGCAAACTAAAATTGTAAGTTAATTCCTTCCCGTTTTTGTCACAATTTTTTCAGTATAATTATGTTAACATCATATGTATAGTGTTAATCAAAATGTCTTGGTCAAGGGTTTATGCTTATTTATTGTGTGAACAATTGAGCATTTTTTGTGATGTATTGAACAATAATTTCCTATAAAGGAGTGAACATTGGTGAAGCCAATCAATAAACTGGTTTCTCTTCTTGCAGTAATTCCAGTCATATTCTTAAGTGGCTGCGTACCGGACATGGTTGTATTTGAGCCTCAAGGTCCTGCAGCCAGATCCATTATGGAATTAATCAATTGGTCTCTATGGTGGATGCTACTCGTAGTGGCGGTTGTGTTTGCATTATTTGCTTACATCGTTTGGAAATACAGAGAAAGAAAAGAAAACATGGATTACGAACCACCAGAAGAACACGGGAGCACGCTTCTTGAAATTATTTGGACCGGCATCCCGATTTTGATCGTTATTGCCTTGACGATTCCGACAGTTAAAACGCTTTATGCATTGGAAGATGTGCCTAAAGGCTATGAAAATAAAGAACCGATTACAATCCATGTAACTTCTGCCGATTGGAAATGGATCTTCAGCTATCCGGAACAAGGAATTGAAACTATAAACTATGTGAATATTCCTGAGGATACTCCAGTCAACTTTAAGCTTACCTCTGCAAGTACGATGCAATCTTTCTGGGTTCCTGCGTTGGGCGGCCAGAAGTACACAATGGGTAAGATGGAAACGCAACTGTATCTGGTTGCCGACAATCCAGGATCCTATGAAGGCAGAAACTCAAACTTTAACGGAAAAGGTTATGCAGAAATGCAGTTCGAAGTTCTTGCCCAGACTGAAGATGAATTTGACAAGTGGGTCAACGAGGCTAAAGCAACTGCTCCAAAGCTGACTGAAAAAGAGTATGAGAAATTGCTCGAACCAACACATTTGGGCCGACTGACTTTTTCAAACACGCATTTAGCGTGGGTTGACCACTCGGAAATGGATTCGAAGACCTATACAAACCCTGATCTTTACAAGACTCACGGTTACCGGGGCAAAACGTTTGAGGAAGAAGACAACTATAAGAACAAAACAGGTAACGACCAAGAGCATAAGCATGAAGGACATGAACAACATGAAGGACATGAAGGACATGAACAACATGCAGATACTGAACAAGCCGATGGAGGTGACCATCATGGGCATTAAATGGGATGAGATTTTATTAACTGGAGACCCATTATTACTAGGTTCACAGATTGCCATTCTTTTAACTATGATTGGTATAATTGCTGGAATTACTTATTTGAAGAAGTGGAAATGGCTGTGGACGGAATGGCTGACCACTGTAGATCATAAACGAATTGGGATTATGTACATTATTTCGGCAGTGTTGATGTTTTTCCGTGGCGGCATGGATGGATTGATGATGAAAGTACAGACATCACGTCCTGAAATGCAACTTTTGGACGCACAGCATTATAATGAAGTTTTTACAACACACGGAGTCATTATGATTTTGTTCATGGCGATGCCTTTCCTGATCGGTTTAATGAACGTCGTGATTCCGCTGCAAATTGGTGCAAGAGACGTGGCTTTCCCGCAACTGAATGCCTTAAGCTTCTGGTTATTCTTTAGCGGTGCGATGCTTTTCAATATTTCCTTTGTCATCGGTGGTTCACCGGATGCAGGCTGGACTTCATATTTTCCTCTGGCAGGAAAAGAATTTAGTCCGGGAATCGGCAATAACTATTATGCCGTTGCCCTTCAGATTGCTGGGATCGGTACATTAATGACAGGGATTAACTTCATCGTGACGATTCTAAAAATGCGGACTAAAGGCATGACATTGATGAAGATGCCAATGTTCACATGGACTACATTAGTAACGTCTGTTATTATCGTAGCGGCTTTCCCTATTTTCACAGTCGCCCTTGCACTAATGACATTTGACCGCCTTTATGGAACTCACTTCTTCACGCTGTCCGGCGGCGGAATGGATATGCTCTGGGCTAACCTTTTCTGGTTATGGGCCCACCCGGAAGTATATATCGTAGCTTTGCCTGCTTTCGGTATTTTTTCAGAGATTATTGCGACATTTTCGCGTAAATCGTTATTCGGCTATAAATCAATGGTCGGCTCGATTGTCGGTATTGCCGTGTTAAGTATGGTTGTTTGGGTCCATCACTTCTATACAATGGGTGCAGGACCTGGTGTAAACTCATTCTTCTCAATCACAACAATGGCAATCGCCGTACCAACTGGTGTAAAAGTCTTCAACTGGCTATTCACGATGCGAAAGGGCCGGATTAAAATGGCTACACCGATGCTTTGGGCACTCGCTTTCGTTCCATGTTTTGTTATTGGAGGCGTAACGGGTGTTATGCTTGGAATGGGTGCAGCTGACTACCAGTACCATAACACGCTGTTCCTGGTCGCTCACTTCCATTACGTGCTTATTCCTGGTGTCGTGTTTGCCGTATTTGGTGCACTTTACTACTGGTGGCCAAAAATGTTTGGGCATATGCTGAACGAAAGACTTGGAAAATGGCATTTCTGGCTGTTTGTGATTGGTTTCAATCTTACTTTCATGCCGATGTTCTTCCTTGGCTTAAACGGAGCCGTACGCCGGGCTTACACGTATTCAGCTGAATCAGGATTTGCGCCATTGTTTGGCTTGTCGGCCATCGGCTCACTGATTCTTGCGGCTGGCTTTGCAGTCTTCTGCTATAACATCTATTGGAGCATCCGTTATGCGGATCGCAACATTTCAAGCGATCCTTGGGATGCAAGAACATTGGAATGGGCAACAGCATCACCTGTTCAGCACTATAATTTTGCAAAATTGCATGAAGTAGAAACACAGGATGCCTTCTGGCACATGAAGAAAACGAAAACAGGTTTAACACTTTCAGATAAAGAAATCGAAGAAATTCACATGCCAAGCAATTCCGGCCTGCCTTTCATTATGTGTGTTGTATTCGGTATTGCAGGATTCTTCCTCGTATTCGAATGGCATATCGCTGCGGCCATTGCAGGTCTCGGTATTATTGCCGGATTAATCGTTCGTTCATTTGATTATAACGATGGATACCACGTTCCAGTTGAGGAAATCAAAGAAACAGAACATGCTTGGAGAAACGTCGAAGGAGAGGTGAATAATCATGTCAGCTAATGTCAATACGTCATTGCCTTTGGAATACCAAACAGAGCAAAGCCGCCTGAACATTCTCGGGTTCTGGATTTTCCTTGGCGCTGAAATTGTTTTATTTGCCACGCTTTTCGGTGTTTACGCAGTGCTTTACCAACGTTATGCAGGCGGTCCAACCCATCAGGATATTATTATGATAAAAGAAGTTATGATCCAGACACTCTTGCTATTAACAAGCAGCTTCACGATGGGACTGGCAATCTTTGAAATGCGCCGCGGCAACCTGAAGGGACTGATAGCATGGCTGGTCATTACCTTATTGCTCGGTGCAGGGTTCCTTTTCATGGAAATAAATGAATTCACGCATTACGTCCATAAAGGCGCAACGATGCAAACCAGCGCCTTCCTATCGAGCTTTTTCGTTCTGCTCGGAACTCATGGAGCTCACGTAACACTCGGGATTGGCTGGGCTATTATGATTATTATCCAGCTTGTGAAACGAGGACTAACCCCGGTAACGGCACGGAAAACGTTCATTATCGGTTTGTACTGGCACTTCCTTGATGTTATTTGGATTTTCATTTTTACATTCGTTTATTTAAAAGGGATGGTGGCCTAGATGGATAAGAAAACAAACGCTTTTCCAATCAGCCATGTCGTAGGATTCGTAATCTCATTGGTTTTAACGTTGGCCGCAGCAGGCATAGCGCTGAAAACCAATTTATCGTTCAAAGTGATCATGATGATTATCGGCACATTAGCTGTGCTGCAGGCTGCCCTTCAGTTAACAATGTTTATGCACATGAATGAAGGCGAAGATGGCAAAACACAAACGATTAACGTAATTTATGGCATCTTTACTGCGATTATCATTGTCGCAGGTACTGTATGGGTGATGTCATTTGGCATGCACTCCCATTAATTGATAGTCTTATAGATGAAAATTCCGGCTAAACTTTAGCCGGAATTTTTTTTGCTATCATGCAGCTTGTTTGAGCTTTTCTTCTTTTGCTTTTTTTCTTTTCCTGTTAGTCAATGTCTGTACCGCTCCGGCCAGGCCAGATGGAAACGCCAATAAGACAATGATGTATAAGAGCCCAAGGAAGATCGACCACCTTTCAAATATCGGGTAGTCTCCCGCAAGCTCTGATAAGAAATGCTGGATAAATTCCACCACTCCTGCCCCGGCAATTGCCCCCGCCAGTGTTCCCAATCCGCCAATCATCGTCATCAATAACGCATCCAAAGTCGTTTCAATCGAAAAAACTGTCGTATTGACAAACCGGAGAGTTACTACATATAATGCTCCGCTAAAGGCCGCCACAGTTCCCGCTACAATACTGGCAATAACTTTATAATGCAGGATTTTATAGCCGAGTGCTTCGGCCCGCTGCTCATTTTGAGAAATCGCTTTGAGTACTTTTCCTAAAGATGATGTCGTGAAAAGACGCAGCAATAGAAAAAGGACGACAAGACTAATTAACGAGATGTAGTAAAAAGAGAACCGGTCCCGAAAAATATCGGGTACATGGAAAGTGAAGCCATCTCCGCCATGTGTCAACGTCCGCCATTTTTCCGCAAGCACAAGGAACAGTTGGGAAACAGCAAGTGTAAGCATCGCGTAAAAATGGCTTTTTAATCGCAGCGACATCATGCCAATTACATAACTAACCAGCGCCGCCAAAACAACTGCAACACATACTGCAATGAAAAAGTTGATTAACGTTGCCTCATAACGATCGAGCATGAGCGCAATACTATAGGAACCTATCCCAAAAAACATACAGTGCCCAAATGAAACAATTCCCGTATAACCCAAGAGGATATCAAAGCTCATCGCAAAAATAGCGAAAATAAATATTTGCGTAAACAGAATAAGCATGCTCCGGGAATCATTTACAACCGGAAATAACATTAAAAAGAAAAGAATGGCTATCCCCCAGGGTAGATGGATTCGTTTAGAAAATTCGGTCATGAAGAGCTCACCCCTTTTTCACCAAAAAATCCTGTCGGCTTAACCAATAAGACGAACACAAGCAGCAACATATTCATGGCAAGCGATAAATCAGGAAGATAATACGCGATAAAGGCTCCTGCTATCCCGACGATCAAGGAAGCCACAGCAGAACCCTGGACGCTCCCCATCCCGCCAATAATAACGACGATAAAGGCTAAAATAGCATACTGCATACCCATTTCTGCATACACCACACCGGAATACGGCGCGAGCAACGAACCACCCAATGCAGCCATCCCGGCTCCCAATAAAAATACGAAGGAGAAAATGGCTTTGATGTTGATGCCAAGTGCCTGGACCATCTCTTTATCAATAACACCGGCACGGATCATCAGTCCTATTTTCGTTTTCTTCAACAACAGCAATAAGCCGGCGTAGATGATCAAGCCAATGACAATGACAAATAGTCGATATTTGATCAAGATGATGCCGTCAAACACAAGGCTTCCTTGCAGCCAGGTCGGCAATGAAGCGCGAATCGGGTTAGGTCCCCAAAACACTTTCAAGCATTCAGTTAAGACAAGCATACCGCCGAGCGTAACTAGAAGCTGAAGAACATGGTTTCCATACACCGGGCTAATCAAAAATTTTTCCAATATCCAGCCGAGGAGCATTCCCATCGCAATGGCACCGATTATCGCCAAAATAAAGCTGCCGGTTTCGTTAAATAGCCATACACCCGTATAAGCTCCCCAGGCAAACAAGCCGCCATGGGCAAAATTCAGGACACTCATGAGCCCAAAAATTAGTGTAAGCCCTGATGCTAACAAAAAAATGAGCATCCCAGTTGACACACCATTTACAAATAAATTCACCAGCACTTCCACTTTCATTGCACCTCCTTATAACATCAGGCAATCCCTAAATATTTTTGGCATGTTTCTTTATCTTCTTTCAGATCACTCATAAGGCCGTTATGGACAATCTTCCCGTCATCCATAATGTGGAAATACTCGCCAATTTGACTTGCCATTAAAAAATTTTGTTCGACAAGCAGTACGGTTGTTTTTTCCTTCATCTTTAAAATCGATTCCATAAGCTTTTCAACCATAATTGGTGACAATCCTTTACTCGGCTCGTCAATTAACATCAGACCGGAACTATTAATATAAGCTCGCGAAATAGCAAGCATCTGTTTTTGCCCTCCGCTTAATAAGCCGCTTTTTTTATGCCAGAACTTTTTCAAGTCTGGAAATAACTGAAGCATCCAATCAACTTTCTCTTCCGTCTGGAGACTTTTTTTCATTTGGGCGAGGGAGAATGTTTCTTCCACCGTTAAGTCATAAAATATACCCTGGTTTTCCGGCACATAGCCAATTCCTTTTTGCGAAATCGTATGGGTCGGCAAACCGCTGACCTTCTCTTCGCCGTAGTAAACAGCTCCATTGGCAATAGTATGAAAGCCCATAATCGAACGGAGCGTTGTTGTCTTTCCGGCACCATTTCTTCCAAACAATACGGTAATCGAACCTTTGTTGACGCTAAACGAAACACCCTGTAAAATATGGAACTGATCTAAATACGTCTCTATATTAACGACCTTTAAAAGTGTCATGATATAGACCCCCTAAATAAGCAGATTGCACACGTTCATCTTTGATAATCTCTGCAGGTATCCCTTCAGCCAATAACTCCCCGTGAAACAACACGACAAGATGGTCTGAGAGATGAAGGATCATTTCCATTTTGTGCTCAATTAGGACAATTGTTTTGCCGCTTTCTTTTTTGATATTCTCGATCACTTGTAAAATGGCCGGAACTTCTTCTATCGATATTCCGGCTGTTGGTTCATCAAGCAACAATAAATCTGTGTTAAGTGCTAATAGCATCGCAAGTTCCAATTTCCGCTTCTCTCCATGTGCCAGGTCTTTTGCAAGGACTCCTTCTTTTTCCTGAAGCAAAACAACTTCAAGAAGATACCTTGCTTGTTTTTGCTGCTGCCGGAATTCGGATCGTTTTGGAAATAACCGATAATAATCTTTAGCAAATGACTGCACGCCGAGCCGGACATTTTCAAGCACTGTCAAGTCAGGAAAAATATTAATAAGCTGAAAAGAGCGCCCGATGCCGAGCCGGGTCCTGTTTGCAATGGATAACCTGGTAATATTCTGCTCCTTAAAGTAAATCTCTCCTTCTGTCGGGGAAAGCTGCCCGCTTAACAGATTAAATAAAGTAGTTTTTCCTGCCCCGTTCGGTCCAATAATCGACGTCAGCTTTCCTTTTGGAATATTTAGATGAACGTCTTTAATGACTTGATGTTTTCCAAAAGAGACAGAGAGATTACGGGCTTCTAGTAAATTTTCCAAGTAAAAGCCTCCTATTCTTTTATTCGTTTTCAAACAAGAAGGAGATGCATGATTCATCCCCTTCTTTTTGATTATTCTGAAATTAATTCCCACACTTATTTATTCCGTACTGGAGGCTCTGTTTCTTCCATACTTAATTCTTTCACTAAAACAGGAACAGGATGGTCGATACCGTCTTGTTTTTCCAGTGTGATCGCATAAAGTGCCTGCAACGCTTGATGGTCTTCAGCCCGGAATTTCATCGGTCCCTTCGGCGTTTCAAATTCCATTCCTTCCATCGTCTCAATGAGAGTATCAATATTGGTATCTCCCTCGGCCTGTTTTAATGCTTCGACGATCGAAATAGCCGCTGACATTCCACCAGCAGTGAACAAGTCTGGAATTGCCCCATCATTCCGTTTTTTATGCTCTTCAACTAACCAATCATTCACTTTGTTGTCTGGAAGTGTATGATAATAAATCGAGAAACCTTCCATTCCAATAAGTGCATCCATCGTTTTTAATGACGCGATATCCTGTGCAGCCGTTGAAATTTTGATTCCCTGGTTTTCGACTTGCATATCCTTTAATTGCTTCCAGGGAGCGTTCGAACCAGCCCATACGATAAATAAATAATCCGGCTTTGAGCTAATAATATTTTGAATGTTCGCCGTAAAATCTGTTGAGGCTGCATCGGCATATTGTTCATTGATAATCTCTGCTCCCAGTTTTTCCGCTCCTTCTTTAAATGCAGCCACTCCCTCTCGCCCGTACGCATTATCTTGAGCGAGTGTAGCGATTTTAACTCCTTTTTCAGCGATTGCAGTCGCACCGGCAACCGCATCCTGGGAAGAGTTTCGCCCCGTTCTGAAAATGTATCGGTTCCAGTTCTCCCCTGTAATACTGTCAGCAACGGCAGGTTCCACAACCATTACTTTTTCATATTCCTCCGCAAGCGGCAATACTGCCAAAGTGTCACTTGAGCTTGATGAACCAACCAGGAAGTCAACTTCATCTTCCTCCAGCAATTTTGTCGCTTTTTTAACAGCAACATCCGGTTTTGTCTCCGTGTCTTCTACAACAAATTCAATCTTTTTGCCAGCCACTTCACGTTTTCCTTCGGTTGCATAATCGAGCCCGAGCTCAAATCCCTCGACTGTTTGTTTCCCATACGACTCAAGAGCGCCTGTCAGCGAAGCGAGAACACCCACCTTAATGGTGTCTTTACTCGTTTCACTAGAATTTGCTTTTCCGCCAGAGCACGCTGCTGTTATCAAAAGTAAACCGATTATCCATGTCGAGATCAGCGTGTTAAGCCAATGACGTTGTTTTTCTTTCATCCTTCATTCCCCCATTTAGTTTGCTTTCTTAAAGAATTGAATTCGCTGCAGCAGCCCATCAGCAATGATGATATTTCCGTTCTTATCACGGTGGACCATTAGGTTATGGAAGCTACGCCGGCCAACTTTTTGTGCCGCGACAGATTGCTGTCGATCGATATGACAATCATGATCGACAATCGCACAATTTGTTTCATGTCTTTTCCCCTTTCCATTCGATAACTGTCGCGGCCCAAGTATATCCGGTGCCAGCACTGACAGTGACGGCAATATCTCCGGGCTCTAACTTTCCTTGTTCACTGGCAAAATGGAGGCCGATACAGGGATCAAGTGCTGACATATGCCCATGATGATCCAAGTACAATGCCTTCTCCTCGGGTAGATTCAATGATTGTAACAATTCCCTGAACATTGAACGTTTTGTATGCAGCGGCAAAAGTATTTTAATATCCTCTGGCGTAAATCCGCTCTTTTTTAGTGATTTGCGAATCACTTCTGTGAAATATGGAATAGACAGTGGATCGAGCCGTGCTTTCATGCCTGCAGGATCGACGACATCAATATAATGCTCCCGCTTTTCAACGGTTTCAAAGCTGGCAAAACGTTTAGATCCACCTGCGGGAATTCGGACATCATCATGAAAAGAACCATCTGTTATGATAGCGCTTTCTAAAATGTCGCTCATTTTTGCTCCCCGTTTAACTAAAACAGCACTTCCGCCATCGGCGAAATTAAACATAAATCGTGAACGCGGATTATCGTAATCAATAATTTGCGATTCCTTACAACCACCGACAAGCAAAATGTTGTGAATCGATTGATCGGATTTCAGCATGTCCTTGGCAACCTTTAAAGCAATCGGGAAGCAGGAGCTCACATTCATAATTTCAAAGGCGTAGGCATTTTTCGTTCCAAGCTCATACTGAATCTTCGGGGCACTCGACCAAACATGGTAGTCTTTATGTGGGCTGCCAAAATAGATGACCACATCAATCGATAAAGGATCTACTTTGGCTAAAATCGGGCGCGCCGCTGCGATCGCGAGGTCGGAAGCATGCATCGTATCATCAGCTACATGCTTTTGGTATAAACCAAACTTATCAATGATCACATTTTCAGGGATCCCTGTCTTTTCGGCTAAGACGGCCGCTGTTTCGATCTCGTTTGGAAAATAAGTACTTGTTGCTTCAATCCCAATATTCACGATATTTCTGCCTCCTCCTTCGGAACCATCATTACAGCTGATCCTGTCAGTACAAGCTCCTCCTTTTGATTATGGCATTCAGTTAACAACTTTAAGATGTTCTTTTCTTTGATAAATTCATCGACAGTGGCTGTTGCGGTGATGGTGTCCCCGATAAAAACAGGGGCTTTGAAACGTACCGTCTGTTCCATATACACGGAGCCTTTTCCCGGTAAATGCATTCCGAGAAGTTGCGACAGTAAGCTTGAGGTTAATAAACCATGGGCAATCCGCTGGTTAAATCTTGTTTTCTTCGCATACTCGCGATCGATATGGATCGGGTTAAAATCGCCGCTTAAACCGGCGAATAAAACAAAATCGGTTTCTGTTATCGTTTTACTGCACGACGCCTGCTGTCCTATTGTAAATCCAGACATTTCTTTCACCTGCTTCCTAATTAGTTACGAGACGGTTTTTTTGAATTTTCCCGGTTGAATTTTTCGGCAATTCATCTAAAAAGACCACTTGTTTTGGAACTTTATATTTTGCTAATAAGCTGTGACAATGGTCGATAATATCATCTTGTGTCAACAGACTTCCCTCAGTTTTCACGACATAAGCGGCCGGTACTTCTCCCCAGATCGAATCAGCAACTCCAACCACCGCTACTTCTTGTACTTCCGAAAGCTGGCCAATTGCTTGTTCTACTTCGAGCGGATAAATGTTTTCTCCGCCTGAAATAATCATTTCTTTTCTTCGTCCGATAATGTATAGAAACCCTTCGCCATCGGCTCTTGCTAAATCCCCTGTATAAAGCCAGCCATCCCGAATCGCGTCGTTTGTTGCTTCAGGCCTTTTCCAATATTCCTTCATCACATTAGGTCCCCGGACGATTAACTCACCGACCTCTCCCGTTCCAACTTCGTTTCCTTGTCGATCGACAAGCATGTAGTCACAATAAAGAACAGGCTTGCCAATTGACCCTATTTTCCGGTTAGCATCTTCCTCTGACAGCATGAAGACAGTCGGCGATGTTTCCGTCATCCCAAACCCTTGCCCGAAAAGAAAGCCTTTATCGACAAACGCTTTAATAAGTTCGGGAGGACAAGGGGCGCCGCCATTATAAAACCAACGGACAGATTGTAAATTTTTCGCCTGGAATGATGGGCATTTTAACAGGGCTTGATGAATTGCAGGCACACCCATCACGACCGTAGCCTGGTGTTCTTCAATCATCGACAGAGCTTTAGCCGGCTCAAACTTGCCTGGAATAACAATGGTTCCACCTGTAAATAAAGTCGGGAGGGCGAATAAACCGATTCCTCCGATATGGAAAAGCGGCAGCAAAACAATCGAACGATCTTTTGAATTTAAATCAATTGCGAGTATATTATTAATCGCATTCCAAAACATATTTTTTTGCGTTAAAACCGCGCCCTTTGGCTTACCGGTCGTACCCGATGTATAACAAATAATAAAGGAAGCGTTTTCATTTATTTCATAGGAAAGACGATTCAGGGGTTCTTCAAGATGTGTTAAAGTCTCTAACGCCACTACTTGTTCGATACCTGATTCTGTTTCTAATGATTTTGCCATCTGTTGAAAAGCTTCTTCAGCAAATAAAACAGTCGATTCACTGTCTTTTAGCTGAAAGACAAGCTCGTTCATGTTTAAGCGAATATTAAGCGGAACAGCAATACATTCGATTTTGGCAATCGCAAAAAGCAAGACGACATATTCCAATCGGTTTTGTGACAAAATCGCAATCCGGTCCCCCCTTTTTACACCAAGCCTCCGAAATAAGTAAGCTGCAGCCTTGCATATTTTCTCGTCCAATTCTTTGTATGTGATCTTTTCTTGTTCTGTGATGATGGCAATGCGATCTGGATGTATGCTTGCGTGTTTTTCAATCCAATAGGCAATACCTTGCATAAACTCCACCTCACTTTTATTGTTTTTTCAGCCCCTCAAAAATTAAAGTCATAGCTGCATCAAATGCTTCTTCGGGTACATCTTGCTTTTCCCAGTAGACCCAGCGCATTCCAAGAAACTGGCCAATTGACATTAAGCAGTACGCAACCGTCTCCCGGTCAATCTCTTTAAACTCCCCTGCACTGATTCCGGCTGACAGGCTTTTTAAAAAACCAGCTGCAAGCTTGTCGTAATACCAGCGATACAGCTCTTCATCGACAACTACCGCCTGCTGGACGATGCTGTATAGATTGCGGCGATTTTTTACCCAGTTAAAAAACGCCTGGAATCCCTTTCGTTGTGAATCTTCATAGTTTACAGCGTTGGCCATTTCTTCTTTAATCGTTAAACGCAAATCGCGGCTAAATTGGCGGATTAGTTCATCAAAAATATCTTTTTTTGATGGAAAGTAATTATAAAAAGTTCCCTGGGCTACTTTTGCCTCCTGGCAAATGTTAACGATCGAAGCTTCATAATAGCCTTTTTTACCAAACACCTCTTCTGCAGCAGCCAACAGCTTTTCTCTCGTTTCCATTCCTTTTTGCGTCAAAATCTTATCATCATAAACGGCTTTTTCTGACACCTGAATCACCTCTCAGTTTTCATTATATAGACTTTTCTGAATTTTACAATATGTTTTTTTATTTAAAATGGATTAAATCTAATACCAACAAAAAAACTTGAGAACACTCCAACCATTAGCCGGAATTCCCAAGTTTTTTTAAAAAAATTGATTTGTAGACTGATAGAAAATTAATATAATTGCGGTGATTTTTTATAAACAAACGTTGAAGTTGATCTGTGCTGACGCTGGACAGCCCGTCTCTTCCCGCTTGCTTCTTCCATGATCTTGATAAATATACAAAAACCAAAGGTTAAAATCGAAGACACCATAATACTTAAACTAATCGAAATAAGGTAACCCTGCTTGATACCGCTTGCAAATAAACTAACTAAAAACAATGAAAAACCCGATAACCAAAACATGGTCGTTACAATCTTAATCACCTTTAAAGATTTCACCTGCTGTTCACTCATGATTATTCATCCCCTTTACAGAATATTTTATATTTGTTCACAAATTTGTCAAACTTTTTTTGCGAACAATATTTCTTTCTCATTCTCTTTCTGCTTATAGATTTATAAACCGGGCATTAGCCCAAAGCCATTTCCTTGGCTAAACATACTAAAATTCGTGATAGATACGGTATAACTAGCCAGGAAAGACAGTGATTTTATAAAGCTGGATTCATTCAAATATAATTGGCAGGTACGGGAAGAATGGTTTGAATGGTGTAAAGATGTTTCAAATGATGAGCTTTTAAAGAATCGTGTAGGCGGAATAGGAAGCATTATAAAAACCTTATTTCATGTTGTTGATGCAGAACAAATATGGATACATCCATAAAATGAATATTCCTGTTATTAAGAAAGACTTTGAGAAGATGACGGCAATTAGTGAGGTAAAGGGATTTTCTGACTCTACCCGTCCGGCATTACAGAACTTTTTAAACACATGGACAGCTGAAACGGAAGAAAACATATATAGTGTGAAGCGAAAATAATGGTGAGATTGTTAGCTTTCCATATAAAAAGGTCATTCAGCATGTTATCACCCATGAAATTCATCATATCGGTCAATTATCGATCTGGTCCAGAGAGCTTGGAATAAAACCTGTTCATCCGATTTAATAATAAGAGTATATTAGTATTATCATAAATAAGAGCAGGCCATTAAGGTCTGCTCTTTCGGTCATTTCGTGTTTTTACCTTTTATAAAAACAAGGGCCAAACCAATAATAACTACTAAAACTAATATAATTATAGTAAATACAGGGAGTTCGTCGCTCCAAGATAACGTTCCTTCTTTTAACATCATATACGATACTGATTTCTTTATAGTGTTTGATACATCATGTATAGCATATACTATGATTCCCGTTAAATATCCTTATACAGGAAACTATACGATTGATGTAAAGCTACCGAACTCCACTTGTCGGGAAAGCCAGTAGCTTTTGGAATTTTTGCTTATTCTTTTATTTTTAGCTTTATTTCAAAGCTCTTACCATTAGAATTTTTGGAATCAATATAAATGAGAGCCTTTTTACTGGATACGGAGATTTTTACACCTTCGCTAGCTGCAACTACTGTAGGATTCGGTACATCAACTTTCAGTTTCATTTTATCCAAGCTAAAAGTCGGATCAGAAATGGCAATGGTGACCGTATCTCCATCCTTCTTTACTAGAATTGAAGCTTGATTATAGGATGTGAGATTACTAACCGTTTTCTTTTTATCACTGAAGAAATTAAATCCTTTGATTCCCAGCTTCATATTTTCAACGGCATGGACATCTTCTGTATTGGATAATACCTTTACGCTCGGACTTGCCGCATATTGTTCTGTTTTCTTTTCATCAAAATTAGGTAAAATCACGTAGGCATATTTCGCTTTTTGTGGATTCTTTCCATGAT
Source organism: Bacillus sp. V33-4 (assembly GCF_002860225.1). NCBI lineage: Bacteria > Bacillati > Bacillota > Bacilli > Caryophanales > Bacillaceae > Bacillus > Bacillus sp. V33-4. Next base: position 9,004 of record NZ_PGVC01000015.1, on the reverse strand, counting down.
CCATGCCCAATGTAAAGAAGTTCTTCGTTACTTTTGTATCTGGGTTTCCTGTGCGAATTTTTCTTAAGTTTTTGGAAACTGTATCATTCGTAACTTCGATATGAGCGGCCTCTGGGAAATAATAGCCTACCTTAGTACCCTCAGCATTCGTTTTGAAATGAATCCATTTTAAATTGTACTCCCCAGTGGCTGGATCTATTAATCTATCCTTATCATATGTTTCTCCAGCAATAGAACTTGTTTCCGTTCCATCAAACATGCGATTGTCGATCGTGGAGATGACCTCTCTTCCCATTATATCTTCGATACCAGATCCCATTAAGACAATCTCATCGTCAAACATAAAGGCTGACTTATTTGCTTCTGCATTTTTATATACTACAAAGTCTTCTGGTAATAACCCCCGTTGTTTATCGTTAAATCCAATTTCATCCCCAAGCTGGATACCTGAAACTCCATATTTTCCAAGCTTTACTCCTCCCGAATAATTATTTGTACCTACTGGAAAATACACATAATCATTTTGTGACTCAGAAGAAGCATAAAAATTTAATGGATGATTCGTATTTTCATAGTAGAGCTTTCCGCCATAAAGTTCTGGAATCGTTTTTCTTTCTTCTACAGGTACAGTTGTACCCGGGAATTTATAAGGATTGATGGTCGCAAAAAAATTAGCTCCAAAAGACCTCGTTTGATTATTTCCAGATAAATACAAATAATAGGCCCCATCCCCTTGGAACCATGGCATTAAATTTTCGCCGCTCATATATTCATATTTGCTGATTCTATTGGAGCTTCTGGAAAAAGCAAAAGCATACGAATCTCTTAAATGCACGGTTTTATCCATTAAGTTAAAGGCATAGTGGTTTGCTTCATCAATCCCATTTTTAGCCTCAATTTCAGGATTTGTCATTAGCTGATTAAAATTGAGAATCGAAGCATATGAAGTAAAAGATCCTGTAGAGATAGTCCCTTTAGTAGTGTCAGCGATATATTTTATATGTGATTTTAACTGTTTACTGTCTTCTTTATCTAAGTAGTTCGTTAAATCTACCATCGCTTCTATGATGCTATGGACATCCTGATAACCTGTTCCAGTCCTTGAGATCGCTCTCCCTTTTACGATTTCCATCATATAACCTTCAAATATGACTGGTGAAAAACCTTTGTATATCCAATCCTTTACAGCCGGAACCAATAGTTCTTCAGGGTTGTATTTACTGTCCGCTAGTATGTTCATGGTTTGGATAATTCTATTTAAGAGAACTTTTCCATAAGAGCCTGTATAGGCAACTCTATGATGTTGAATAAAAGAACCGTCCTCATAAAACCCATCCCTAATTCCATTAATGAGATTGTTGGGATCGATGGTTTTAAAAACAGTTAGAATATGATCTACTGCCTTCGAAACTCGTTCTTCGTCCCCAACCAGTGCCCCTTGTATAATTCGATTGGTTGCAATATCAGCCAGGTTGGCACCAGTATGAAACCGGGAAGTTAAATCGATATCTCCATTTGTGCCGTTCCTTAAATACAAATCCATTGACTCTGTATAGGCATTAATTAATTCTGGTTTATAATTTTTAATCTCATCCTCTAACAGCAGCAGTGTTTTCGTAATATTCATCGGCATGCCGATTTCCCATGAATACCAATTTCCATAATAGCCCTTTTCTTGATCTTTGAAGAAGTTCGAGTAAAGCCAATCTAATCCATCAATTACTTTATAGATGGTTTCCTGATTTTCATATAAATTTACACCACTTGAATCAACTCTCTTGTACGTTTTAGTGGCAAGTGCCATTTGGTATAAATATAAATAGGAGTTGCTTAAATTGGCATCCTTCTCTCCAAGGACCAGATTGTCAAATAGGAATTTTTCTTCCCCATTCACTCGATCTTCACTAGATAGGAAGGAAGCAAGCCTTGTATTTGCCATGTTATGGACTGAATTAATCTTAGTATCTAGTACGTAATTATTGTTCATACTCTCGTTACCGACAAGGTACTCACTATAGTTCAGCTTTAATTGATGCAATTGATCTAAAACATTCGCATTGCTAGTATAGACAGCCGCATCTGCAGTAACTGGTGCCGGCTTTTCAGAGGCTTGAGCATTGTTGTTCGATTCTATAATTGGCACGGTTAAGAAGGTTGTTAATGTGAGTGAAGACGCTAAGATTCGCTTCAGATTTTTATCCATTAAGACACCATCCTAATTTATATTTTTATGATATCGAAATCAAAATACCGTTACCGTGCCAACCATCCTCCGTCGACCGCTAAAATATGACCGTTTATATAATCGGAAGCTCTGCTTGATAAAAATACAACAGCACCCATCAAATCAGATGGATCTGCCCAGCGGCCGGCCGGGATTCGGGACAGGATTTCAGTGTTGCGCTTTTCATCCGCTCTAATTAGGGCTGTATTATCCGTAGCAATATAACCAGGGGCAATCGCATTGATTTGAATATTATATTCGGCTAATTCATTTGCAAATGCTTTTGTAAGACCTGCAACCGCATGTTTACTGGCTGTGTACGGCGGTACAAACTTGCCGCCTTGGAATGAGAGCATGGAAGCAATATTAATAATTTTTCCTCTCTTCTGCTCAACCATCACTTTGGCCGCTTCCTGGCTCAGTAAGTATAGAGAGTTTAAATTGACCTCCATAACTGTATCCCAGTCTTCTTCCTTATACTCCAATAATGGAGCACGAAGGATCATACCAGCATTGTTTACTAAAATATCAATCTTTCCAAATGTTTTTAGGCATTCTGCTGCTACTTGTTTTACGGCATCCCTGCTACTTAAATCTGCTTGAAAAAACACAGCCCTCCGCCCTGTTTCTTCAATTATTTCCCTTGTCTCATCCCAATCTCCGCTCCTTGAGACAAGAAAAAGATCGGCACCAGCTTTGGCAAGCGCAGCAGCATACCCCTGCCCTAATCCTTTGTTTGCTCCTGTCACGATCGCCACTTTACCGATTAGGCTAAAATAGTCAAGTGAAAATGATGTAAGATCATTTATCATTCAATTCATCCTCCTTTTCTAACTAGAATCTGAATATAGAACTGCTCCCTCGCTAAGTGGTTATCGCAATTCTTCCATTTTCACATGGTCCATGTCGCTATAAGTGATATTTTCTCCGCACATTCCCCAAATAAAGGTGTAATTGCTTGTTGCTGTTCCTGTATGGATGGACCAGCTTGGTGAAATGGCTGCTTGTTCATTTTTCATCACTAAATGTCTTGTTTCATCCGGCTTGCCCATAAAATGGAAAACACGAGTGTCAGGATTCATATCAAAATATAAATAAACTTCCATACGGCGCTCATGGGTATGACAAGGCATCGTATTCCAGACACTTCCCGGTGCAAGCATTGTTAATCCCATTTGCAGCTGACAGCTCTCACAAACATTTGGATGAACGTATTGATAGATTTTGCGCTCATTTAATGTTTCAGAAGCACCCATTTGTAAAGGATCAATTTTGTTAATATCAATTTTAACTGTCGGATACGTATGATGTGCGGGAGCAGAATTAATATAAAATTTAGCTGGATTGCTGGCATCCCTGGAAGAGAATAATACCTCCCTTATGCCTTTGCCAACATATAATCCGTCTCGCTGCTTCATGTCATATTCTGTTCCATCAAGCACGACAGAGCCTTCTCCGCCGATGTTAATAATTCCAAGTTCACGGCGTTCTAAGAAATACTCGACTCCTAATTCTTTATCAAGCTTAATCGTTAATTTCTGTTCAGCCGGAGTCACTCCGCCAAATATCATTCGGTCAACATGCGTATAAGTTAAGTGAACCTTGCCTGATTCAAAAACAGTTTCAACGAGAAATTCTCTTCTAAGTTCATCTGTTGTGTATTTTTTCATATCCTCCGGATGGTGTGCATAACGTGTCTCCATTATTAATCTCTCCTTTTTGATTGTATAGATCTTAAAAGGACTTAAGTTAAAATCTAAATTTAACGAACAATTTTGCCGGGCTCAGTGTTTGCAAACTGAAAAACCTCTTTACTTGAAAATACATTGCAGTCCTCATTTTCATTGGGAAATCCCCTGCTGACTAAGGAGTAGATAAGATAAGCACCTATGCTGAAACTCATTAACATAGCTGCAGGGAAATAGAGACATAATACAATGGCCCCTGCAATGATCAGGATGGACAAGAAGGTATAATGCAAGCGGCTGATTGATAATAGCAACGCATTTTTAATAACCTTAGCCAAAGATGCTTGATAATGAACGCTCACAGGGAAGATATAGATAGATACAATCAAGCACAAAATTCCTAAGAGAAAAAAGAATGAAAATAAGATGTATTTGACATCGGAATTTAGCTGATTGGTTATAATAAAATCCCCCAAAAGCAAACCGGCAAAAGCCATCCACAAAGTTCCAATCAAAAAGCTTTGTTTAAAATTCTCTTTAAATAGACAGAAAAAAGCCGAAAAAATTTGAATATCCTTTCGATTTTTCCACTCCCGTACAACACCGAACATGGCCGCTGTAGCAGGAAAAATGGTCAGGATTGGAAGGCATGTCAGCAGCCAGAGGGTATTCAACAAGAACGCATTCATAATAAACTCCATAGTTTTATAAATCTTCCCATCCATCATCCCTATCTTTTCCCCTTTCCCTCACTGAGTTTATGAAAATTCATTAAAAGGTGGGCGTTTCCCAAGTCGCCTTTATCTTCCCTTACCAATACATTTTCCAGTCCTTAACGAGCCTGATTAAAGCTTCAAAATAATAATAATCTCCCCAAATACAGCTCTCATCTACTCCGCGGCCGCCGCCTTTATAATAGACAGCGTGCTTTAGAATACCATTAGCTTCACTATCAATTTCGGTTGTATAGTTTTCATATAATGATTGAATCATTTTAAGCGCTGCATTTTCATACGTTCTCCTTTCTGGGTCGGTTAAAGGCAAATGCTTCGCCATCTCCAGCAGTCCGCATACGGTAATGGCTGCCGCAGAACTGTCACGTTCTTCATCACCTTCTGTAAAAATTAAGTCCCAGTAGCAAATTTGATCTTCCGGCAGTCTATTTAAATAATAGTTTGTAAGCTTTTTCGCTAATTCGATTAAACTCCAATCATGAATATATTGGTAGCTTAGAGGAAATCCATAAATACCCCATGATTGCCCGCGTGCCCAACAGGAATCATCAGAATACCCCTGCCTTGTATTTCCATACAATGGTTTGCCTGTGTTTGGATCCATGTAATAAGTATGGAATGTTGAAGCATCCTGCCTGACTATATATTTGGCCGCCTGCTTGACATGCGTTTGACCAATTTCACGATAGACAGATTTTCCGGTCACTTCTGATGCCCAGTAAAGCAAAGGCAGGTTCATGTTGCAATCAATGATCATCCTTCCCCGTTCCTTTGGATCATTCAAGTCTCCCCATGCCTGGATAATGCCTGCTTTATCGAGGTATCTGGTAATTAATAAATCTGCGGCTTTAATTGCAGTTTCTTTCGCCTCTTCATTTCCCGTTAACTTATATGCGCTTACACAGGACAAAGTGTACAAAAACCCTAGATCATGATGATCTACTTCAATCCGATTATCAAGGCGCTCTTTGAAGCTCTCCACTTGCTTTTCGGCCACTTTCCGGTATTTTTCATTCCTTGTGTATTCATAAGCAAGCCACAGCATCCCCGTCCAAAAGCTTGTTGTCCATTCCACGTTTTGAATCGGTTTATAGACAAGATTTTCACTATTTGAATCGGGAAACATATCTGTAAAAACATCTAAGCTTTGATCAATTTTAGCTAATACATGTTGAATTGCCTTTTCCACAAAAGCCCGGTTAACAGCAGGTGTTTTCTCAAACCGTTCTTTATCCCGGATTTTTTCTTCTCGAACTTCATCAACAAATACAGTCATTTCAGGATCACCTCAAAATATATAGTAGAAAAGGTTCTTTCAAGTCTTTAAGCCAGGACCATCTGCCGTTCCAGTCCTTCTGCAATCGAATGTGAAAAGGTCTTCTATCTTTTCAGGATGAAACTGGAAAAGTGGTAAACAATCCTCATTTTCAGAACCTGATGCCTAGCGATACCATTGATCCACAAAACGTTTTGCACCTTTATCCTTTTATACCAGTGTTAGCAACTCCCTTGATAAAATGGTCTTGAGCTAAGAAGTAAACAAGGATGGTTGGTACAATGGCGGAAACGGCCGCAGCCATTAGCAATGAATATTCAGTATTGTATTGAGTGACAAAATGCTGGATCCCTAACTGCAAGGTATATAAGTGATCAGACGTTAAGTAAATCAATGGACCAAGAAAATCGTTCCAAGCGTGCATAAAGGTAAAAATCACTAATGTAGCAATAACAGGTTTAGACAATGGCATTATAATCTTGCGATAGATGCCAAACTCGGATAGGCCATCAATTCTTGCAGCTTCCAATAATTCATCAGGTATCGATAAGAAAAATTGGCGGAACAAGAAAACACCGAATGGATTGAATGAGCCGAGTAATATCAGTGCCCAATGGGAATTAACGAGTCCAATCTCACTCATCAGCATAAATTGTGGAATCATCATAACCTGATAGGGAATCATCATCGTAGCGATATAGATGAAAAATAAAATATTGTTTTCAGGAAATTTAATTTTTGCAAAAGCATAGCCTGCCAGTGAGCTATTAATCACAAGCAAAAAGGTAGTGATAACAGAAATCTTCAATGTATTTAAGTAATAAATATGAAACGGCACCCGTGTCCAAACTTCTTTGTAGTTGCTCCAATGAAATGTTTCAGGAATCCATTTAATCGGAAATCCGAAAATTTCTGATTCTGCTTTCAATGAAGCCGAAAGCATCCAGACAAACGGAAGAATCATTATTAATGAAACCAATGTCAAGGCAATATAGGTGATCAGTTTTTTCACGGCTATTTTCCGCGGTTTAGATGTATCTGTATAAACTGAGGGTTCTGTGGCAATCTCCATGAAAATTTCAGCTCCTTACTTCATGTTTAAACATGGCAAATTGGCGAAATTAATAGTTAACCCACTTTTTTTGACCTTTAAATTGGAAAAAAGTGAAGATAAGAATGATCAGGAACAGCACATACGCCATCGCAGAAGCGTATCCGTATTCAAATTGCTTAAAGGCTGTATTGTAAATATCATAAACAAGAACATGTGTGGACCTTCCAGGCCCGCCTCCAGTCAAGGTATAAATTAAATCAAACACTTTAAATGAATTAATTACACCGATAATCATCGTAAAGAAGATGACAGATGACAGCATGGGTAATGTGACATTGAAAAATTTCGCGATTGGTCCAGCCCCATCTAAATCAGCAGCCTCATACAAATCGTCTGGTATATTTTGCAGTCCCGCCAAATAGAGAATCATATAATAACCAATTGAATGCCATATATACACAATAGAAACGGAAATTAACGCCCAGTCCGGAGATGAAAGCCATCCAGGCAGATTCTCAACTCCAAACCTCATCATGAGACCATTGATGGGTCCCATTGTAGGATTGAAGATTAATTGCCATACTGCTGCAACCGCAATGGTCGCTGTAACATAAGGTAAAAACACTGCGGTTCTAAAAAGTTTAAGAAAGCGGATTCCCCGATTTAAAGCAACTGCTACGAGAATCGATAGAAATAATGTAACTGGAACTGAAATCAATGTGAAAAGAATGGTATTAACAAATGAAATTCGAAAATTAGGATCGTATATTAAAGACTTGTAGTTTTCTAGTCCGATAAACTCTATTTGTCCGAAGCCATTCCATGAGGTAAAACTCATCAGAAAAGAAGCAATAACGGGTATAAAGATAAATGCAAGAAAACCGATGATATTTGGAAATAGAAATGTATAGGCGATCGAGCGGTTTCGTCTAATCACAGTCGATTTTGGTCTTCTGTTTTTGTTCATCGTCTTCAGTCCTTTCCATGTAAAACAGTGCACTGCCGCTTTCTTTCACTCCAGCAGCAGTGCGTCATTCCTTTATTTTTGTTGATCGCCGTACTTGCTTGCCCATTCACTTTGGACACGTTTTGTTATCTCTTTAATCGCATCATCAACAGATTTCTGGCCGATTAAGACAAGCTCTCCCTCTTGTTTAAATATCTGACCTACCACAATATTATTGACGCCTGGGATCATTGGATATTCAGGATAATCTTTTGTCTCTAAGAAGTAATGAAGATTTTTCGGTTTTTGCGATCCATCACCGAGATACGCCTTTTCAATATCTTCATCCATATATCCTGTCAAATAGCCTTCTGAAGCAAGCAGCTTCGCACCATCTTTGCCTGTCATGTATTTGAGGAATTCAAAAGCTTCTTTTGGATGTTCCGTGTTTTTATTCATCATGATCGATACAGGCAATGCAAGTGATGTATTTTTTGCAACACCCTCTGGATGCGGAATTGGAGCAACATCCCAGTCAAATTTTAATGTTCCTTCTTTTTCCGCCTGACGCAGCTGAGCAACATGCCAGTCCCCAATTATGTTCATAGCAATATTTCCTTTTTGGAATGCCGTATTATAATGAGCACCAGTAGATACTTGTTCAGACCATTTCATAATCGAGCCGTCTTCTTCAAGGTCAACCCTTAACTGCAATGCATCCTTAAACGGTGTTAAGTTTTTATCAATGATGGAAGCGCCACCTTGAACAGCACTCATATACCATGTTTGCGGCCACTGTTGTAAATAGGCGCCATATATTTTATTATTCCCGCTTCCACTGGATATCTCTTTCGCCAATTCGCGGAATTCATTCCATGTCATATCGTCACTTGGATAGTCTATACCTTTTTCATCAAACAGGGTTTTATTATAGTAGAGCATCCAGTTAGATTTACGATATGGCAGAGTCATGACCTTACCATCTACTTTATAGGCTTCATACATCGTTCCGTATCCAGATAGTATGAGTAAAATGTTTGTAGGAGAATTATTTCCCTTCTCATCCAGATAATGGCGTAGCC